>CADBSB010000141.1 GCA_902797235.1 uncultured Ruminococcus sp.
ATTGAAGCCCACGGCTTCAGCTAAATTAAATTCGCCTATAAGCTCGGCGAAGCCGAATTTAGCTTGCGAAGCAAATTTAGCCGGGCAACGCCCGATTTAGCTCGCCGAATACGGCGAATTTAGCTGCGGTGTACTTCTTTACGAAGTACACCGCTACGACCGCCTTTTTACGTCTTTTACCTTATTCTGTCTTTGTTTATGTAGTCTATGAGATAGCCGAGGTTTGCGTCAATATTGCGCTCCGTCCAGATATACACAAGATAATCCGGCTGTTTCGTTTGCAGGTCTTCAAGCGTGTAATCGTACAGAGGCGGGTTTGACGGCGGATTGTTCAGATATATCTCGCTGAACAAGAGATCCAGATGCGGTCTTATCGCGCCGTAGTACGAATCGCCCATTACGTACGCCGTGGGGGCGTCGGATGATGCGTACATACTCTCGCTCTTCGGCGTGACGGACGCCGTCGCGGCGCGCACGCCGGATATGCCCATAAAGTTCAGCAGGTCTCCGCCGCTCGGAACTGTCTGCACGTTGAAATCCTTATCAAGGTCGTACACCTTTGTATTCGGGAAATCCTTTTGTATCTTCTGCGCCGCACGGTAATATCCGTAATACGCCGCTATCTGCGTCCAGTGCGAATCCGCCTGCATGAACAGCAGCCGCTTGTCCTTGTTCTGCTCAAACAGATCGCGCAGATCTATCACGTAAATATTCTCGTCGTCCTTCATATATTCGGCGAACAGCGAGTACGACGTGGGCCTGTATTTGTCGCCCCAGCCGCCTTCCTCCTCCGTGTACTGAACTTCATGATAGACTGTCGCCGGGTTGGTGCAGACGATAATGATTATCTTCGTGTTCTTGCCGGTCTTATTCCTTATCTGCTGCAGCTGAGCGTACAGATAATTCTTTCTGCTGTTGAAGAACGTGTTGAGATCGCCCTGATACACCGCGTTTCCGTCGTAGAAGCTGCGGTACCAGTTTAAAAATACGTGGCTGTCGTGCGAGATCATGGCGTTTCCGCCGACGGTCGAGCTGTAAGCGAGCGTTACGGCGCGGCTCGCCATAGACCAGCCCTTGTCCTCGGTCTTTGCGTATATGTACGCTGTCTCGGAGCTTTTGCCGTCCGGCAGGATGTACCTGCCGTAAAAATACTTGTCTATCGTTTTTTCACGTAAAAGCACGTTGCCCGCCTTGTCGCAGACAATGACGTCGCAATCCGGCTCCGTCTCGCAGTAAACGCCTATGACGTTGCCGGCGGTGCCGTCGTTGAACGTCCAGGTGCGGACGTTTGTCACGCGGCTCGTGTTTTCCTTATACGTCGTGGGGATGTACTCATCATCAACTATGGCTTTGCCGCTGCTTACCGCGCGGAAAAGCGCGACGACGTCCTTGTTGTTAAGCGATCTGTCGCGGTTTATGTCGGACACGTTGAAGGACGGCTTCCGGGCGAATTTCGCGTCGCTGCAAAGCCTGAACAGAGTGACGACATCCTTGTTGTTCAGCTTGCCGTCGCTGTTTATGTCGCCTATGTCGTTTGAATCGATCTCAACGCCGCCGCTGATAAGCTTGTCCGGCTCGTTCGAGGCGGAAAGGCTCTCTATCGTAACGTGCAGGAAATCGCCCTCAAAAACGTCCGCCGCCGTGTCAAACGACAGCTTTGCGAGCGTTTTATCGCCGCTTTTGGCGGAATTTGTGCTCCAGCTGAGCGTCATGGTATGCGTTTTCGCGTCGACCGACACGTTTGTGCTGTCGCCCGAGGCTTTTATCGGGAATTCCGCGCCCTTGAACGTAAGGTCGGGGTCGTACGAAAGAACGAGCGAAACGTATGAGACGGATCTTGCGTTATCGAGCTCCACGTTTACCGTTGCGCTCTTGCCCGCCTTGACTTTGAGCGGCGAGGCTCCGCCGTCGACGATGACGTTGAAGCCGCTGCCCGCCGTCTCGTACGTGCGCACGAACGGGGATCCGGGCTGATCCTGGCTGTCGCCCGGGTATACGCCGTTTACGGAGAATTCTATAATATCGTACACCCTGCCGTCGGAGCCGAGAGACGTCACGGTAAGCAGCGTCGGCGCCGTCCGACCGGCGACGGGTATCTCTACGATGAAGCGCGAGCTTCCGCCGGCTTCGTAAACCGCCGCCTCCGCGCCGTACGTAAAGCTTTCGTCATATACGGGATCGCTGCCGTTTATGCGGTAGCCGTATTTGACGATCTCCGCCTCGCCCGGGATGCCCGCCCAGCCGCGGCAGATTATATGCGTTTCGTTTGTAAGGTATATCGGGTTGGCTCCAACTACGCCCGCCGCGGAGCCGTCTTCCACGCCGTAACGCTCGGTCATGGATTGGACGCCGTCGGTCGTGCGGAATAAAATGGTGTCAAAGGCTTTCGGTATCTCCGGATTCAGCCACACGACCGTCGTATCGTCGGGCGAGTGTATCGCGGAGGCGGAAAACACGAGCACGGTCACCGCGAGCATCGCGGCGGCAAGCACAAGCGATAATACTTTTTTCAAAATCAGCCCTCCTTATCAGGCTTTTTTACGCTTTGAAATGATTATGACCGTTATAAGGGCTGCAGCGATGACCACGCCCGCGACGACTGCGATGATTATCGCCGTGACGTTTACGCCGTTTTCCTTCTGCTCCGTCGTCGTCGCCGCGCCGGAATCGGTCGCGGCCGGGTTTGTTCCCGTCGCCTCGGTGCTGACGGTCACGCCGCCGTTTATCAGGTTGTATTCGACGTTTTCATATTCGGTGTTGAAAAGGTTGTCGTCGTCTACCTCGGCGGTTATGGAAAGGAATTCGCCGGCTGCCGCGCTGTCAGAGACCTTGAAAGTCATGGTGACAAAGGCGCCGTCTTCTTTAAGCTCTTTATTCGCCCAGATCCAGTTGAAGATGAACGAATTGCCGACGGTGTTCCACGCCGCGCCGTCCTCGGGGAACGAGACCATAGCGGAATCGTCGTTTTCGTCGTAGTATTCGTATTTGGCGTCCTGAAGCTCAAGCTTTTCGGACCAAGTGAGCTTTGCCCAGAGGGAGCAGAAGCCCTTGTTGCCTTTAAGGCTGAGCGTTACCGTGACAAGCTCGCCGGGGGCGGCGTACTTCGGCTCAAGCCCGCCGTCGATCACTATGTTAAGCTTGTCGGATGAAAGAGACGCGGCGGAAGCGGACAACGAGAAAACCGCCGCGATGATCACAATGAAAGGAATGATTTTTTTCAAAACAACTCTCCTATTATATATTTTTCCTTATTATAATACACTCCGCCCGATTTTGCAATAGGTTTAATGTAAAAATATAAAAAACAGAGCTGCCGCGGATGCGGCAGCCCGTTTTATATGCTGTCAGGCTTTATTATTTTTTAAGAGCCTTTTTGCCTATGAAAGCACCGGCAAGAGCAACAACGGAAACAGCAGCGATCGCTATAACGGCTACGTCTGCGGTACCGGGGTTGTCTTCGCCACCCTGGCCTTCATGCTTCGTAACGGTGAACGTTACGCCGACCTGATTGAATATCGCCTCATCAGCAGTGGATCTGTCTTTTACGACCTTGATCTGTTTGCCGGCCTTGGTGATGAGGTAAACGTCTATGGAGTGCTCGCCGTGATCAAGATCCTCAACGGGAACTACTACCTTGAAGCCCTGAGCGCCGGGGAAGTTTGCGTTGGCAAGCTCTGCCGCTCTGTCTTCGATGAAGTCGCCTGTTACGACCTCGCCGCCGTCAATGCTGTAACCGAAGCCCGCGATGTCGTTGACATCCTCGGAAACTCTCGCCCAGCCGCGAACGGTTATCGTCTTAACGTCGCCCATTGCGAAGTCGAGAACGGAAGTGTCTTCAAGAGCAGCAATCTTCTTATCAACGCTTTCGGAGAACTTCTGCGTGTCATCGTATTTGAGCTCATCGTAAGATACGTTGAGCAGAGCGCTCGTCTTCGTGAACGGAACTTCTACGACCGTGATCTCGTTGCCGTCAGCAGCCTTTAAGAGGACCGTGATGGTGTGTTCGCCGAAAGCGACGTTGGAAACGTCTATACCGGTCACGTTGAAGCCGTTGCAAACGTCGTTGGACGGAGCCTTGAGGATCGGAAGGATCTCGGGTCTGGCC
>CADBSB010000142.1 GCA_902797235.1 uncultured Ruminococcus sp.
ACAATTTAGCTGACGCGCTTTGCGCGGCAATTTAGCTCTGACAAACAACAAAGAACAGACTGAAGTATTTCCAGCCTGTTCTTTTCGATAATTGCGCACTTACTTACCGCATTTACGCGCAGTGAAAAACTTCCTTATCGGGCTTGCCCATTCGCGGCAGCCCCCCTATTGTATTTGACGGTTTTTATTCCGAAAAGTCGTTCATATCTATCAGATCGAGCGCCTTTTCGTATTTTTCAAGACTTATCACGGGGTCGCCGCAAAGGTACGTGTTATAGTGCGTTTCGCCGCCGTATTCCCATTCGATAAGATAAAACGCGTGATCTTCAAAATCAACGTACGATACGGTTTCGCTTGCGTTGCTTTTGAGCGTTACGGCGCCATCCGCGATCTTTGTTTTACAAAGATCATACGGCGCGTCGGGCGAAAGCACGCCGATCTTATAAACGCGGTATTTACATGACGCGTCCTTTTGCGTGTCGTTTACGCCGCACAGTCTTACGGCGGTTTTGCCGTCATGCTCAGCCGGCTCGTCGAACATGAAGCAGACGGGCTGCTGAGAACGGCGGATATAGTGATACGCGAGCTTTTTGCCGTAATAATAATCAACTGCCGCGTCGGAGATCTGCGGCCAGCCGTCGATCAGATTCCACCAGATTATTCCCGTCCGCCGCCATTTTGACAGTCTGAAACGCTCGATAAAGAATTTCATCGCCTCCGCCTGCGAGATCTGGCTCGCAAACGCGAATTCGCGCAGGTCCTCCGGCACTGTACCGAACAGAGTTTTTATCTGATTTACCATAAGCGCGGTGCGGTATGCGAAGGGCGCGTTTTCGTCAAGCTCGGGCGAGGTACCGTGTACCCGCCATTCGGCGTTTGCCGTGTATCTGCCCTCGGTTTTCAAAATATTTTCATCGTACCAGTGATACAGATTTTCCTTTGATATGAATTTTGAAAGCGACGACGGAGAGGGGCAGCCGTGATAACCTGTCTCGCTTGCAAAATGGCAGAGCGTGCTTTTATAGTAGTTGCCTTTATAATAGTCGCGCGGTCCCCATATGTGATCCTCCGACAAGGCTCCGTATCCGTCGCCGCCGCCGGATCTGAAGCCTTCTTCGTCGATATACGGAGAGGAGGGAAGATACGGGCGCGAAAAATCCTCCGCGTCAAGTATTTCCGGTATCACGCGCCGCGTTATGACGTTTTTGTTCGGATCGAGCGTCACGCCGCTGCCGTACATATAAGAGTAATCGCATTCGTTGTCGCCCGCCCATAAAATTATACCCGGATGATTGCGGAGCCGCTTTACCGTCGCCTTTACCTCTTTTCGTATCATCCCGTAAAACCCGGGCTCCTGCGGATAAACGCCGCACGCCATGGCAAAATCCTGCCAGACCATTATACCGTGCTCGTCGCAAAGCTCAAAGAAACGGTCGCTTTCGTATACGTTTCCGCCCCAGCAGCGCACGCCGTTGCAGCCCGCGCCGAGCAGAAGATCAAAAGCGGCGTCGAGCCTTTTTATATCGTTATTATGGAACGCGTCAAGCGGCACCCAGTTCGTGCCGAGATAAAAAATCTTTTTGCCGTTTATTATAAAGCAGAACTCGCCGTTTCCGTCCTTGTCCGTCGTGCTCGTCCTGTCAAGGCGGACGGTGCGGATTCCTATGCGCGTATTATATACGTCGGCGGCTTTTTTATTTTTGTAAAGCGTTATTTTAACGTCGTATAAGGACGGCTCGCCGTAATTTCTCGGGTACCACAGTTTAGAATCCCGCACGTTTATTCTGACGGAACCGCAGACACCGTAAACGCGGCTTTCTGCGGCAAAACTGCTATTGCCGCAAACGCCCTCGACCTTGATTGAATAATCTTTTATATTGTCCGCGATATTCAGCGTATAGCGCAGATATATGACGGAATCGCCGCCGTCAACTGCGTTTGCGGTATAAATAAATGCGTCGTCTATCCCGTCCTCCGGCTTGTTTACGATATAAACGGAGCGCCATATACCGCCCGTCGGTATGCGCGGCATAATATCCCAGCCGGAAAGCGACGGCGCGCGTCTGACGTACAAAGCGTCCGAAAGGTACGGCAGACAGGCTGAATTCGCGGGCGTCGGCCGCTGTTTGCTTACGACGGAAGCGGGCGTTATGTGAACGAAGATCTCGTTTTCGTCTTTCAGTATATCGGCGGGTATATAAAGCTTTTGCGGTATCAGCATATTATCGGTATTTCCGATAAGTATCCCGTTTATATAAACGTCGGAGAACGTATCTATGCCGTCAAAGCAAAGATATAGCCGCCCGCCCTTTACGGCGGGAAATCTGCGGTAATAAAACAGATGCGCGTCCTCGTACCGCTGCTGATCGAGGATGTTGAGCGAATAATATGGATCGCCGGTCTTACCGGACAGATATAAGTCCTGCCCGAAAGCGCCGGGAACGGTCGCCGTCAGTTTTTCAAGCGGCGGAAGCTCCGCGCTTTGACGCGGTTTTTTTGTTAGTTTGACGTAGCCGCCGTCTGTCATATAAGAAAGCGTCCATACCCCGTCAAGTGTAAATATCGTCTTGTCCATTTTACCTCCGCACTAAACTCTTTATGCTTCGATTATAGACGGCGGCAAAGTTAAATGCAATACGCATTATGCAAATTTTCGGTAAAAACATATTTTTTATAGTTCTGCCGCTTATTCGGCGTTGACAAATCGTTTACGCGGTGTTATAATCGGTATGAAATAAAACTCCCCGGAGCACGAAAATGAAAAAAGAAGCGAAGAAGATACTCGACAGTCTGACGGACAGGTATCCCGTCTTGTCTGCTTGTGAGAACGAAACAGAAAAATTAGCGGAGGCGCTTATCGGCTCCTATAAAAACGGCGGCAAGCTGCTCGTCTGCGGAAACGGAGGCTCGGCCGCCGACGCGGAGCACATAGTAGGCGAGCTGATGAAGGGCTTTTGCCGAACAAGACCGCTTGATGAAAATGAAAAAGCAGAGCTTGAAAGGTACGGAGAGGACGGCGTTATGCTTGCAAATAAATTACAGTCGGCGCTCCCCGCAATCTCGCTGTTTAACGAAACGTCGCTTATCACCGCTTACTCAAACGACGAGGATCCGTCTCTTATATACGCGCAGCAGGTGTACGCGCTCGGTAAGCCGGGCGACGTTCTGCTTTGCATCAGCACCTCCGGAAACTCTGAAAACGTGTGCCTTGCCGTACCCGCCGCGAAAGCGAGAGGGATGACGGTCGCCGCATTGACCGGAAAAACGGGCGGAAAGCTTAAAAACATATGCGATATTTGCATAGCCGTGCCGGAAACGGAGACGTATAAGGTGCAGGAGCTTCATCTGCCCGTATATCACGCCGTTTGTCTGTGCTTGGAAGAAGAATTTTTCGGGTGATAACATGAAGCTTATCGGAATAGATATAGGCGGAACGAAGTGCTCCGTCGTGACGGGCGACGAAACGGGAAAAGTTACCGGAAAAACGAGAATAGAAACAAAGGGATACGAGGAAACGATCGGGCGTATTTTCGACGCCGTGCGCGAATCGGGACAGGCTGACGCCGTCGGTATAAGCTGCGGCGGCCCGCTTGATGAGAAAAACGGCGTGATAAAATCGCCCCCCAATCTGCCGGGCTGGGACAACGTTCCCATATGCGATATGATAAAAAAGCAGTTCGGGATGAAGTGTGTGATAAAGAACGACGCCGACGCCTGTGCCGCCGCGGAATGGAAATACGGAGCCGGAAAAGGCACGTCGAACATGGTTTTCCTTACGTTCGGCACCGGCATGGGCGCGGGACTTATTATAAACGGCGCGCCGTATTCCGGTGCAAACGGAAACGCCGGGGAGGCGGGGCATATAAGACTTGCCGGAAATGGCCCCGTCGGTTATCACAAAGCCGGATCGTTCGAGGGCTTTTGCAGCGGCGGAGGTATAAAACAGCTCGGCGTATCTGCGGCAAAAAAGCTCTTTTCAAAGGGTTTGCCCGGGCCTTTGTACTGCGAAAACGAGGCCGATCTGCCGTCAGTCACCGCAAAAACAATAGCGGAGGCGGCGTATAAGGGCGATAAGACCGCGATCGGCGTGTATAAAAAGTCCGCGCGGTATCTCGGGCGCGGCGTATCGGTACTGATAGATATTTTAAATCCCGATATGATAGTTATAGGCGGCATATATCCGCGCTGTGAAGATCTGATACGGGATGAAATGATGAAGGCTATAAAAAAAGAAGCCTTGTCAAATTCGGCTGAAGCGTGCCGCGTGGTGCCCGCATATTTCAAAGACGATATAGGAGACGTCGCCGCCCTGTCCGTCGCGGCGCTCGCCGTATAATTTATTATCCGTACTTGACAAAACGGGCGTGTGATACTATAATAACATAAAAATATAAGACAACGCGTAAATAGAGGGGGAAAAAACAATGGAATACAGAAAATTCAATGAGACGTATTATATAAGAGCCGACAAGGGGGACGAAATAATCGGCTGTATACTTGATGTCTGCAAAAAAGAAAAGCTCCGCTCCGCCATATACAGCGGCATAGGCGGCTGCTCGAGCGCGGAGATACAGACGTTCATCCCGGAGAACGGCACGTTCGATCTGCGTAAGATCTCGGGTATGCTCGAGCTTATCTCGCTTAACGGCAGCGTCACATCGGACGATGAGAAAGAGCTTTATCATCACACACACGCCGCGTTTTCTTTCGTTATGGACGGAGAGCACCGCATGGCGGCGGGGCATATAAAATCGATCGTCGTGCGCTATACCGCGGAGATAGAGCTGCGCCCCGTTATAAACGGTGCTATAAAAAGAAAAAAGGACCCCGAAACGGGGACGGGCTTCTGGAGCTTTTCGGAGGAATGAGCTTCGGTGAGCAGAATAATATTAACTGCGAAAACGTTTTGATAAGACGGTATACATGAAAGAGAGGCAAAAGATTTTGAAACGTTTAAGGATATTGGCATTATTTATTTCGACCGTTATGCTTTTACCGGTTTTGTTCGGCTGTGATTCCGGACCGGCCGAAACGGTGACGGATAAGACGGCGGAAACGACAACGGCATCGGCAGACATCACGGACACCGCGCCGGAAACGAGCGGAGCACCCGAAACGAGCGGAGCACCCGAAACGAGCGGAGCGCCTGAGACCGAGCCGGAGGTCACACAATACGTGATACCCGACGAGGAGCTGACGGGCATGAACACGTCTGACAAGCCGCTTGAAGACGACGGAAACGGAGAGGCGATATTCGAAAGACTGAAATCCGGCTCTTACTTCGGAAACGATGACGCTAAGGCCGCGGATCTGCTCGACCGCGCGTCGTTTGCAAAAGATATTGTAAAGTATTCGGGCTTTGCCGAGCGCGAGCATTATTACATATGTCAGAACGACTACACGGATATGACCGCGTACTCGCAGGAGATGAAATACGCGGAGATAGCGGTAAACCAGGGCTTTATGATAAGACCCGCCGCGCATGAGTTCAGACCGGATCAGCCCGTAACGTACGGCGAGGTTTTGCGCGGACTTTTGTACGCTCTCGGATACAGGGATTACGCGGATAAAAACGGAGTTGCAAAGGTGGCGGCGGAGGCCGGCGTTTCGGATTACATGGATCTGTCAAAGAAAAACTCCGAGACCTTAACGTATTCTGAATACGCTCAGCTTTTGTCTAACACGTTAAAGCTTGACCTCGTTTTGTGCATAGAGAAGAACGGACAGCTGTATATCGAAAAGCGCGCGGACGGATATAATATAAAAAAGGCGTTCCTTGACGGAAAAGCGCCGGAGGAGGGCTCGATCTTCCGCCTTGCAAACAAGGGCTGGGATATATTCTACGGCACGTACAGGTACGGCCCGAGCATGATAATAAACGACGATAACTCGATCGACTGCTGGCTTGCCGGCACTCTCGGCTACGGCGGAGAAGCGGACGTCGGCGTTTACAGAAAATCGTACGACAACGGTCTGACCTGGACGCCCGACGTAGCCGCCGTAAGACCTACGTACGCGAGCGAGGACTGGCACTGGACGTGCGACCCCGGAACGATAAAAATAGGCGATTACTATTACATAACGTACACCTCGATACTCTGGTCCGGCGGCGTTGACAACAACCTTTTCGTCGCAAGGACAAAGGATCCCGCGGGCACCTGCATTGAAAAATGGGGCGTCGGCGGCTGGGGCTCCGAGCCGAGACCGATAGTTGCGTTCGACGGCGTAAAAGGTCAGTGGGGCGCGGGCGAGGGCTCCATGGTAGTTATCGGAGATACGCTGTATCTTTACGTGACGTGGTGCGACGACACGTTTTCGACAAGAGTTTACACCGCCGACGCGACGAGCGAGAACTGGCCGGAAACGCTTAAATTCCGCGGCATAGCCTACCGCCACGACGGTCTGGGCGAGGACAGCGCGGATTTCAAATACGTGGACGCGTATAAGTGCTTTGTATCTGTTGCCACGGGCAACAGATTCTCGGGCGACTGCTACGTTCACGTAAACGTATCGTACGACGGCATATATTACAGAAGCGAGGTGCGCCTGAAACACGCCACACAAGGCTCGCTTATAGAATCCGGCATACACAACATGGGCATTTCGGGCGACGCGTCGGGACATATAGACATATTCAATAAACAGCACTTCATAGGCTACGCGTACGCGCCGGACGGCTCCGCCTGGGGCGTGTGGGGAACGCGGCTCGCGCCGATCCAGTTCATAGGCTCGGATAATTATGACACGCCGGAAAAAGTGATCTTTCGCCGGTCGGGCGATTCGAATCTTAAAGACACCGTCAACGCGCCCGAGGTATCGGGCATACGGCTCGACGGACCGTATAAATCCGCGTATATCCCCGTGCGCTTCAAGGGCATGGCTTATAACTTCACCGTCACGTACGTAGACAAAAACGGCGACACGAAGGAGGCCGGCAAGGATATACTCGATAAGATCGAATACACGTACGACCCCGAACAGATCGAGGTCGACGCCGAAAATCAGACCGTGACGCTTAAAGGCGACAAGCTCACGCGCGTTTACGCGAGGTACGGCACGCTCACCGCGGAAATGATGGTGATACCGAATTCGGTAAAAAGAGACGCGCCGGTCGCGTTTTATCCCGAAACGGACACGATCACGTTCTACTATAAGGACGAGGTGAAGCAGCCCGAGTTCATAGCTAAGAGCGCGGCGAACGATTATCTTGTCCTCTGGGGAAAGACGACGGAGCTCGCGTGCGACAGCTCACAGGATCTGAAATACTGGAAGCAGTCCGTCAAGTATTCCGGCTACGATACGAACATAATCGAGATAGACAAGGACGGCGTGATAAAGCCGCTTGCCGTCGGAGAAACGACCGTCACCGCCACGTATATGGGGCTTGAAGCGAAATTGAAGGTAATTGTTGCAAATATGGGATAATGATATACAGGCCGTCGCTTCTGCGGCGGCCTTTTCATTCTCGGGGGCTCACCGCCCGAATTCAGAATTGAGGTGTCAGCAAAGCCGACACCTCATTTAAAACGAAAAAAGCTGCCGCGTAACGCCGGCAGCTTTTATACTGGGGTTGATTACTTTTTCTTCTTAACTATCACAAAGACGACGACGCCGATGACTATGACCGCAGCGGCGATTATACCGATTATCGCGCCGACGGGGAGGCCTTTTGTTTCGTTTTTGGCCGATTCGCCGGTCGTCGCCGCTTCCGTCGTCACCGTCGTGCTCTGTTCGGCGGTGTCGGGCGCGGTTCCGGTGTCCGTTTCGGTATCCTTTTCGGTCTCTGTCTCGGTTTCGGTTTCCGTGTCCGCGGTCGTTTCCTCTTCCTCCGTTTCGTAGTTGAACAAAAGTATCTCGCGTCCGCCGCCGGAGCCGACCGTCGTTTCGCCGCCGTCCTCGTCAACCATTATGAGCTTGATGTAATGATCGCCGCCCGGCAGCTCGTTCAACGGGAAATTGACGCTGAAACGGAACGCGTACTGACCGGCGAGGTTGATGACCGCCACATCGCCCGGGTCGTTTTCGTCAAGCTCTATGAGCTTTACGTATTTTTTATCGAACTTTGTTTCGCCGTTGTCTATCTTATAGCCGAGCTTTACGGTCTTTACCGTGGAGCCCGCCCAGCCCGTCGCTTCTATCTTAGTTTCGTCGCTGCTGTCGAAATCCACCAGATACATCGTGCTCGCGCCCTTGCCGTCGGATGTCTGCTCGCCCGCCGCGGTTTTTTTGAACGTGAATTCGGACTGGTTCCTGAACGCCTCGGCGATCGTGCCGTCCGTGAATTTTGCGCAGAGCAGGACGGAATGCTCGCCTTCCGCAAGCCCCGTTATGTCTATGACTATCTGTATCCTGTACGCTCTCAGAACGTCCCAGCCTATGCCGCCCGACATACCGCCGTTTTTGACAGCGTCCTCAAGCGCAAGGTCGCGGTACGCGTCGCTTTGGAATTTTTTGGTGTCGTCGGAGTCTCTCGTGTCGTTTTCGATACCCTCTACGACCTCTTTGTATGACGAGATGTCGCCGTTGTCGAGTATGTAGCCTACCGACGTGATCTCCGCGTCCGTGACTATCCAGCCGTAAACGCTCCATGTTTTTCCGCCGTTGTCAACGCCGCCCTGCTTGTCAAACAGGTGGTTTGCGACCGACGGCACCGCAAACGAAGATAACGCAAGAGCCGCCGCCATTACGATTACGATTAAAACTGCCGTTAATTTTTTCATTTTGTCCTCCGTGATTTTTGTCCTTTAAGGACCTTGATGTTTTCAGTCATTATATAATATATTTTTAATATTGTCAATAGTTTTCACGCAATTTCGGTATATATGTTGACAGTTTTATTTTTATATGATATAATCCTTATAACCGAATATAAAGGAGGGACATTGAAATGAAAATTTTAAAAATAACGGCCGATGAAAAGAATATAACGATATATTCCGATACGAACGGAGCCGTTTCCGTAAGGGAAGCCTCACCCGCGTCGCAGGGCGGCCTGACGTATTCGTTTACGGAATGTGAGTTCAAGGACGGAAAACTGACCTTGCCGAGATTTTCGCCGGACGGCGTGCACGACGCGCTTTTCTCCCGCTTTACCGTTTACTGCGGTATGGACCGCGCGGACGGGCAGAGGTACGTTTCGGAAATAGACCCCGCGTGCGCCGTAAACAACAGTCCGTATCCCGAGCATAAGTACATAAAGGCGATAAACGCGTCGCCCGGAATACAGAAAAAGATGTTCAACGTTGAGCAGGGAAGACCGGACGTCAGCCTGCCCGGTCTTATGACGATGAAACCGGACGGCGATACGATAGAATACGTACGCGAGGGAAAAACGTACTATTTCAGAGGCGCGCCCGTAAGAGAACTTGACGAGTATATGAAAGCGTACGGCCATTCAACGTTCATCCTTCTTAATTCCTCCAAGAGCTTCGGCAGCCGCGGCGAAAAAGCGCTGCTTGACGTTTGCCTGCACCCGTGCTACGACGAGCCGAATCCGTCCGCGCTTATAAGCGCGTTCAATATGCGCTCCGAGGACGGCGTTGCGATCTACGCCGCTTTCGTCGAATTCCTCGTTCAGCGTTATACGCGGCCGGACGGCAAGTACGGCAGAGCCGCGGGCGCCATAATCGGCAACGAGATAGACCAGCAGGGTATATGGGGCAACG
>CADBSB010000143.1 GCA_902797235.1 uncultured Ruminococcus sp.
AAACCGCCTGACGGTAACGAAGGGTGGGAGCCGCGGAAATCGTACTCGACCTCATACCGCAAGGTTTACGCAGTCTGCTGCCGTCTTCAATATGAAAGGAAAAAGCATTGGAAAAACATGACGACGCGCCTCCCCGAAGTACTGATGAGGTCGGGGAGCAGCGCAGCACAAAAGTATACAAAATAAGAAAAAACAAAAAGAATAAAAATAAAGCCCCTGTCAACTGGAAATGGGCGTTGAAGGTCGCGCTTATAAGTATCGTAATATCCGTACTTATGACGCTTTTGTCGTCTGAGGTGCTTGAAAAGCTAAACCTCACCGTAGCGTTCATAGTACTTATCGTTTTCATACTTATAAACATACTGTTCGATATCGTCGCGCTGTCGATAACGACGGCGGATATAAAGCCGTTTCTGTCCATGTCAGCAAGGCGGCTCAAGGTCGGTTACATGGGTGTTTATCTTATAAACAACGCCGAGAAAATGAACAACATCTGCGCGGACGTTATAGGCGACATCGCCGGCGTCGTATCCGGCGCGACCGGTACGGCAATAATAGTAAAGCTATTTACCGAACAGAATTCCGAATTTGTCGCAAATCTTGTGATAACGTCGCTCATAGCGGGCTTTACGGTAGGCGGCAAGGCGCTCGGCAAGTCCGTGGCGATAAGATACAGCTATAACATAGTGTACGGCGCGGCAAAGGTTTTGAGTATATTTTCACGCCGCAAAACAAACGAGAAAAAGGAATCTAAATAATGCTTGAAAGAGCGGATAAGCTGCTTTATGAAAAAGGCCTTGCAAAGAGCAGGAGCGCCGCGAAGGCTCTCATAATCGGCGGCAAGGTAAAATGCGGCGGAGCGCCCGTATATATGCCGTCGCAGCTTATAGATACCGGCGCTGAGCTTACGGTTGTTGAAACCGAGAAATACGTAAGCCGCGGCGGTTACAAGCTCGAGGGTGCGCTCGAAGGCTTCAATATCGACGTAAAAGACGACGTATGCGCCGATATAGGCGCCTCTACCGGCGGTTTTACCGACTGTCTTTTACAGCACGGCGCGTCAAAGGTCTACTGTATCGACTGCGGCCACGGTCAGCTTGATAAAAAGCTAATCAATGATAAAAGAATAATAAATATAGAGAATTTCAACGCAAAAGAGCTTAATTTTGAAACGACCGGCGGGCTTTGCGATACGGCGGTTATGGACGTATCTTTCATATCGCAGACGTTGTTACACAAAAACGTGTATTCGATACTTAAACCGGGCGGAAAATTCATAACGCTTATAAAGCCGCAGTTTGAAGCGGGAAAAGAAAATATCGGAAAGCGCGGTATAGCAAACCCGGACTGTTACGGCGCGGTTAAACAAAGGGTCGTGTCATCAGCGGAAAACGCGGGCTTTGAGCTTGTCAACATCAAAGAATCACCTATAAAAGGCGGCGACGGAAACACGGAATTCATCGCATATTTTATAAAGAAAGGTAACGGGAAAATTGAATAGATTTGCTGTGATTCCGAATCTATACAAGGATCCGGAGCTTATAATAACGAAAAAAATAGCGGAAACGCTTATAAAAGGCGGCAAGCAGGCGGATATAATAACCGACTGCAAAAGCCTTGACGGGTACGATTGCGCGGTAGCGCTCGGAGGCGACGGCACGATACTTGACGTTGCGAAAAAAGCCGCGGAAAGCGATATACCGGTCGCGGGCGTCAACCTCGGAAAGATAGGGTATTTAGCCGGGATAGAGCCGGACGATATAGAAAAGCTGACGGAAATAGACAAAAACAGATACAAAAGCCGCATGATGCTTGAAATGCAGTACAGAGGAAAAGTCTACACGGCTTTGAACGATATAGTGGTATCTGAAAAAAGAGCGACGAAAATGATCTCGCTGTCGGTCTCCGCCGATAACGAGGTACCGTGCGAATATAATTGCAGCGCGCTTATATTTTCAACACCTACGGGATCAAGCGGCTACAATATGTCAGCGGGAGGTCCCGTCATCGATCCCGAGCTTGAGTGTACGGCGGTAACGCCGGTATGCGCGCACACGGGAACGACGAGATGCTGTATATACGGCAACGACACGGTCTTCTGCACGGAAAACGCGTCGTCCGCCGACAAATCCGCAGTCATATCGGTCGACGGCGGCAAAGAGCTTTCGTTTGATAATAATGAAAAGATCATAATAAGAAAAAGCGATAAATATGTCAAGCTTATAGATTTCGGTCACGAGCCGTTTGCAAAAACTCTGATAAGGAAGATGAAAATATGAAAAACACAGAATCTTCAAACGCCGGAAACAAAGTTAAGAAGATAAGACAGGCAAAGATACTTGACATTATTGAAACGTATAATATCACAACTCAGGAGGAGCTGACCGTATATCTGCGCGACGCGGGATTTGACGCGACGCAGGCGACGATCTCGCGCGATATAAGAGAGTTGAAACTCACCAAATCCTCCGACAAAAACGGCTCTTACAAATACACAGTAAAGGAAGTAAACACGGAGCAGAGCGAAAACAAGTACGAAAGGATACTGATAGAGGCCGCGATAAGCAGTACGGCCGCTGTCAATCTCGTCGTCATAAAGACGTATTCCGGCATGGCGAACGCCGCCTGCGCCGCGATCGACCGCCTTGCTTGGAAGGAGGTCGCGGGCTCTATCGCCGGCGACGATACGATATTCATAGCGTGCTTTTCCGAGCATGACGCCAAATCGGTGCTTGCAAGACTTAACGACATAATTAAAAAATAATCGGAGGATACCATGCTCGTTTCACTTCATATCGAAAACGTTGCGACGATAAAATCGGTCGATATTGATTTCGACCTCGGTTTTACCGTTCTTTCCGGTGAGACGGGCGCGGGCAAATCCATAATAATCGATTCCGTAAATCTGCTTCTCGGAGATAAATCGAACAGAGAACTGATCCGTTCGGGTGAGCAGTCCGCCTCCGTCCGCGCGCTTTTTACCGCGTTATCTGATAAAAAAACGGAAAAGATAAAAGCGCTCGGTATAGACTGCGACGGCGAGCTTGAAGTATACCGCGAAATAGGTATAAACGGCAGAAACATAATTAAATGCAACGGCAGGACCGTGCCGACGTACACGCTCCGCGAGATGATGGGCGGGCTGATAACGATACACGGTCAGAATTCGTCTCAAACGCTGCTTGAAGAGCAGACGCATTTACAGTACCTTGATAATTACGCCGGGGACGGCGCGCTGTTATCCGACTATAAAGCCCTGTTCGACGAGCTTAACGGCACGATAAACGAGCAGAGAGCGCTCATAATGGATGAGCGTGAGAAGCAAAGACTTACGGATGATCTTACAAGACAGATAAAAGAAATAGAATCGGCAAAGTTGAAGGACAACGAAGAGGACGAGCTTTTAGCGTCACGTACGCGGATAAAAAATCTTGAACAAACGGCAAAATACGTAAAATCAGTTTACCGTAACCTCTACCACAGCGATAAATCCCCGTCCGCGTCTGAGCGCATAGACGCGGCTATAAACGCACTGACGGCGTTAAACGAGACCGAGCAGAGCGATAAAATAACCGAGAACATAAACAAATTAACAAGCTTTAAATACGAAATAGACGACATAGCCGAGGAAACGCGCGCTGTAATTGCGGACATAGGCGACGATCCGGCGGAAGCGCTTGACGGAATTGAAAGCAGACTTTCAACGATAACGCATCTGAAACGCAGCTACGGCTCCGATATAGCGGAAATAAAAGCGTACTGCGAGAGCCTTAAAATAAAATTGGACAATATAAGAAAAGCCGACAACAGGATAGCTGAGCTGACCGAGATGATAAAAAAAGAAAAAGCGGAAGCGATAGCAAAAGCCTCAGCCTTAACGGACAAAAGAAAAAAGGCGGCTCTGGAATTATCCGCAAAGGTTTCCGCGGAGCTTAAATATCTTGACCTGAAAAAGGTCAGGTTCAATATTTCGGTCGAAAAGAAAAAACAGCTTACCGCGACGGGCGCGGACGACGTCGTTTTCCTCGTTGCTACCAACACGGGCGACGAGCTGAAACCGCTTGATAAAATAGCGTCCGGCGGCGAGCTTTCAAGGATAATGCTTGCGATAAAGAGCGTGTTCGCCGGCAAGGACGACATTGACACGGTCATATACGACGAGGTCGACGCGGGTATATCCGGCGCGACGTCGGAGCGCATTGGCGACAGACTGCACCAGTCGTCAAACGGCTGCCAGGTCATAGCCGTAACGCATTCGGCGCAGGTCGCGTCGTGCGCGGACACACACGTACTTATATACAAAACGGACGTAGGCGATCGGACGCAGACGTTCTGCAAAATCCTTGACAGAGAAGAACGTATCAAAGAGCTGTCAAGGATAATAGGCGGTATAGACATAACGCAAAGCGTTATAGACGCCGCTACGGAAATGCTTGATAAAAAACCGAAAGGAAATTAAATAAATGACGCTTTATGAAGAGCTTGTGCAGAGAGGACTTATAGCACAGGTAACAAACGAAGAAGAGATCAAAAACATGATAAACGCGGGCAAGGCCACGTTTTATATCGGCTTTGACTGTACCGCTGACAGCTTAACGGCAGGTCATTTTATGGCGCTCACGCTTATGAAACGCTTACAGCAGTACGGCAATAAGCCGATAGCGCTTATAGGCGGCGGAACGACTATGATAGGCGACCCGTCCGGCCGTACCGATATGCGTAAAATGCTGACGAGAGAAGACATAGACTATAACGCCAGACGCTTCAAGGAGCAGATGGAGCGCTTTATAGAATTCGGCGAGGGCAAGGCGACTATGGTAAACAACGCAGACTGGCTGCTCGACCTTAATTACGTTGAGTTTTTGCGTGAGGTGGGTGCTTGCTTTTCCGTCAACAATATGCTCCGTGCGGAGTGCTACAAGCAGAGAATGGAGCGCGGTCTGAGTTTCTTTGAATTCAACTACATGATAATGCAGTCATATGACTTCTACTACCTGTTCAAGAACTACAACTGCAATATGCAGTTCGGCGGCGACGACCAGTGGAGCAATATGTTAGGCGGTACGGAGCTTATAAGAAAGAAGCTCGGTAAAGACGCGCACTGCATGACGATAACGCTTCTGACCGATTCACAAGGCAAGAAAATGGGTAAGACCGCCGGCAACGCCGTATGGCTCGATCCCGAAAAGACGTCGCCCTACGATTTCTTCCAGTATTGGAGAAACGTCGACGATTCTGACGTTATTAAGTGCATGAAGATGCTGACGTTCATACCGCTTGAACAGATAAACGAATACGAAAAATGCGAGGGCAGCGAGTTGAACGGCGTAAAGGAGATACTCGCGCATCACCTGACGGAAATGGTACACGGCAAGGAGGAAGCGGACAAAGCGCTTGCTGCGGCAAGATCCGTATTCACGGGCGGAGCCGCCGCCGATATGCCGACGACGGAGCTGACCGAAGCCGATTTCACGGACGGCAGAATAACCGTTATAGATATGCTCGTCAAATCCGGTCTCGCGCCGTCAAAGGGCGAGGCGAGGCGCCTTATACAGCAGGGCGGCGTAATGCTTGGCGAAGACAAAGTAACCGACGTTTATAAGTCCGTAACGCTTGACGAGGTAAAAGCGGGCGTCATAATCAAAAAAGGCAAAAAGGTGTTCCAGAAATTCACGGTTTAAAGAAATAAAAACTATTATCCGGCATAATATATACCAAAACGATCATACGGAGGTATATTATGCCGGATTTTACTACGGTCGATCAGCTTAAAGACAGGGAAGTCATAAACGTGTGCGACGGAAGGCGGCTCGGCAACGTTTCCGACGTTCAGATAGATTTATGCAACGGCAGATTAACGGCGATAATAGTGCCGGGAGAATGCAATTTTCTCGGTTTTTCAAAGGGCGACGACGTGCTGATACCGTGGAGCTGCATAGAGCGCATAGGCGACGATATAATAATCGTCCGGTGCGACGGGGAGTATATGCGCGTGCCGAGAAAGAAAAGACGGCTTTTTAAATTGTAAAATAATTGTAAATTCGCATATTTATTTTAAAAAGCTCTTGAAAAATAATAAAATTTGTGATATACTGTCACGGCTTGGGCAAAACTGCAGCGCACAAGCTAAAATAAACCGCACGCGGAAAAATACCTGTCGGCAGGTGCTTATTGTCACGGCAGGCGCCGCGGAGGAAAAAACCTGAGGAGGAACAAAAAATGGCAGTAGTAACAATCAAACAGCTTCTTGAAGCCGGCGTTCATTTCGGACACCTTACAAGAAGATGGAACCCGAAGATGAAAGAATACATCTTCACAGAGAGAAACGGTATTTACATCATCGACCTTGCAAAGACCGTTAAGAAGTTTGAGGAAGCTTATATGTTCGTCAGAGAGCTTTCCGAAAACGGCGG
>CADBSB010000144.1 GCA_902797235.1 uncultured Ruminococcus sp.
GACGGATACCGGTATCATAAAGCCGAAGTGCGCGCGCCAGCGTGCGATCTGTCTCGCCGCCTGCGACCAGACGTACCTGTCTATATCGCTCACGCCGCCGTTCTGCTCGAACATCGGTATAAAGCTGTTCGGCGCTATCAGACCGAGCTCGGGATGCTGCCAGCGTATCAGAGCCTCAACGCTTACGAGCCTCGGCTCCTCTCCGCTTATATCGTATTTCGGCTGATAGAACACCTCAAATTCATAGTTTTCTATCGCGCGTTTCAGGTCGTTCTGCAAGCGCTGATCGAGAAGCTCCTTTTCGCGTACCTTTTCGTCAAACACTATAAGGTGCTCCTTGTAGTGGCCGCGCGCCATGCTGCACGCCGTGCGCGCCCTGTCAAAGAGCTGTATCGGCTCGAGCCCCGCCTGGTACGGCATAACGCCCATGCGCAGTCTTACGCTCGTATTCGGTGAAAGATCGGTGAGCGTGTTCTGCAAGCGGTCGTATATCGCCTGGTAATCGCTCGTACGGCGGCAGTATATGTCAAATCTGTCCGCGCCGAACCTTCCGCTTATGCCGCCGCGCTCCGACGTGACCGCTTTTATCTCTGCGCCGAGGGCGCGGAGCACGCTGTCACCGAATTCCCAGCCGTTGAGCGCGTTGATCGAATGGAAATGATCTATATTTATCACTATCGCGTCGCGCGGAGTGTCCGGATGCTCGCGGTAGATTCTGTTTGCGTATTCAAAGAAGTAATTGCGGTTGTATAACCCCGTAAGATCGTCCGTCTCCGTTGTGGAGATAAGCTTTTTCGCTTTCTTTTCGGATAAAAGGCTCTTTATAAGGAAGAAGACGATAAGTAAGATTATCACGACGCCGATTATTGATATGACGCCGATGTTGTCCTTTATAAAGTCGGAGAACGTCAGCTTTGCGTCCTGCGTGATGTAGTATGACAGCGCCGCGTTTACCGTGGACGTGGGCACAAGGCCCGCCGCCTTTGCGAGTATCGAGTACAGCTCCGTCTGACCGCTGCCGACGGCGAAACAGTAGTCTATGCTAAGCCCCGTGGCGTAGGTGGTAAGATGATAATTGTCGCACAGACGCGAAATGTTGTTATAACGGTAGTTGCTTATCATAACGCAGTCCGCCAGCCCCTTTGAAACGGCTTCAAGACAGTCTTTCGTAGTGGGGAAGTACACGCAGCGCCAGCCGGGGTAATTCTCCTGCAAAAACGCGTTGTAATTCGTGTTCCCCTCGTTTACCGCTACAATAACGTACTCTTTTTTGCCGAATATCGACTGTTCCGTCTGCCGTACCACGGCGTACATATCCGTGCGTATTATGGAGGGCGACGTTAAGACGTTCTGCGTCTCGCTGTCGTACCCGCCGAGGTTTGACGGGAAAACGCAGTCTATCTCGCCCCTGTTAAGCGCTTCGAGCGCCGCGGCGGCGGTTGGATACGCCGTTGCCGTAAAATCTATTTGTGAATTGCTGAAGCAATTTGACGCGTACGCCAGATATTCGCGCAGGGCGCCCGTCAACTCGCCCGTCTTTTCGTCCTTTGCGCAGAATGCGAGGTAATTGTCCTGGTATCCTACGCGGATCGCACCGTGGGACGCGAGCCATTCCTTTTCATCCCCCGTTAAAAACGCGTTTGAGCCGAATCTCTGTACGTGCTCCTCGAACATATGATGATTGTAGTACGGGTTTTCGCCCTGTATGCGGCTCATCGCCGTGTTCAGCTCGTCAAGCAGATCGGCGCGGCCGTTCGCTACGACGAAGAAGAAGTCGGACGAGCCTATCTTCCACACGGGAACGAGGCGCTCCGGGTCGCCGAAGGCGTTCGGCGTTATATACGCGTCGATCTCCTTGTTGTCGAGCATATCGAGAGATTCGCTCTCGCTGCACGTAAGCTCCACAAGCTCCGCGTCTACGCCGTGCTGCGCCGCCCACGTTTTATAGAAATCTATCTGTATGCTGCCCTTGTTCACGCCTATGCGCTTGCCGTTCAGCGTTTTGTAATCCTTTACCGTTATCTCGTCGTTGTCCTGAGATATGAAAATGAAATATTCCTCCGTGCCCATCGGCAGCTCGGGGAAGAGCATCAGCTCGGAGCGCTCATCCGTGTACGACACGTCGCTCATAAGATCGATCTTGCCTTCGATCAGCATCTGCATGAGGTCCGCCCAGCTGCCCGTGACGTACGTGTATTTCCAGCCGGTGTAGGACGCTAATTTCAGCTGATATTCATAGGCGTAGCCGGAGCGGCGGCCCGATTTGTCCGTCGTGTTGAAGGAGGATTCATACCACCCCACGCGCACGGTCTTCCTCTCGTTTGCGGCGCTTGCGGCGACCGGCAGCACAAAAGCCGCCGATATCATTACGCAAAGCAAAATTGAGATCACGCGTTTTATATTCCGGGATTTGCTTGATCTTATCATACACGTCTCCGTCCTGCCGCAAGGCTTTCGCCGCGGCGGTAATAAAATAATATACTTTTCTATTTTTATATTGTAACATATGATTATGAATAATACATTACAAACATCAAAATTCGACGAGCTTTTTTGGCATATCCTACATAACATAATTACGAAATATGTCGAAAATGTTGCCGGATTTTTTTTAGTTTACAAAATAATCATACTGTTTGATTGAAATAAGCGGCGCCGCCATGTATAATTTAAACATAATAAACGAAACAGAGACCGGATAGTATTTCACAAAATATGATAAGCCTGACACGGCTCTGTTTTTATATCCGAAAAGGAGAGGCAAATGTCCGGATATTTGGGAAAAGACGTCTTCAAGCTCGGCTTCGGTCTCATGCGGCTGCCGAAGCTGGTGGACGGGAAGATAGATATCGAGCAGACGTGCGTCATGGTGGACAAGTTCATAGCGGCGGGCGGCACGTATTTCGATACCGCGTACGTTTATGACGGCGGCGGCTCCGAGCTTGCGGCGAAGGAGGCGCTCGTAAAGCGCTACCCGAGAGATAAATTCACGCTCGCCACAAAGCTGAACGCCGGCGCGAGCAAGGACGAGCAGAGCGCCAGACAGCAGTTTTACACAAGCCTTGAACGCACGGGCGCGGGATACATAGATTATTATTTGCTCCACGCGATACAGCGCGGAAATTACAAAAAATATGAGGATTATCACATCTGGGATTACGCAAAGGAGCTTAAAGCAAAGGGGCTCGTAAAGTATTACGGCTTCTCGTTCCACGCGGACCCGCCGCTGCTCGAAGAGCTTTT
Organism: uncultured Ruminococcus sp.; assembly: GCA_902797235.1. Taxonomy (GTDB): domain Bacteria; phylum Bacillota; class Clostridia; order Oscillospirales; family CAG-272; genus UBA1248. Next base: position 3,244 of record CADBSB010000144.1, read on the forward strand.
GACGGATCACGCCGACGTCGATTTCATACAGCTGCAGATAAACTACGCGGATTGGGAAAACCCCGGCGTCGCGTCAAGGGAATGCTATGAGATCGCAAGACGTCACAACGTTCCTGTCACCGTTATGGAGCCGGTAAAGGGCGGCGCGCTCGCGAACCCGCGGGACAGCATTAAGGAGATATTCAGAAAAGCCGACCCGGACGCCTCGCCCGCCTCGTGGGCGATACGCTACTGCGCGTCGCTTGACGGCATTATCACGGTCTTGTCCGGTATGTCGAATATCGCACAGATGGACGATAATCTGTCGTATATGCGGGATTTCAAGCCGTTATCGGAGGCGGAGCGAATCGTTATAAAAGCGGCGCAGCTCGAGCTTGAAAACGACGTTTCAATTAAATGCACAAAATGTCACTACTGCACGGACGGCTGTCCTATGAACATAGCGATACCGGAGATATTCGCCGTATATAACGACGAGAAGAGAAAACAAACGTGGGATCGCGGCAGAAACGCTTACAGAATAGCGACGGAGGGCAGGGGCAAAGCATCCGCCTGCATAGGCTGCGGCCAGTGCGAGGACGCCTGTCCACAGCATCTTGAAATAATAAAGCTGCTTAAAGAATGCAGCGGTATGGAGGGTTGAAATGTTTGAAAACGCGCTTATACTGAACAAAGTTCCGACTAAAATGAAGGTCACTTATAAAACGGTAATATCCGCGGCTCTTATCGCTCTCGCGGTCATTTTGCCGCAGATAATCCACGCGGCGCTCGGCCAGCCGGGCGGCGTTAAATGGCTGCCGATGTATCTGCCGGTGCTTCTGGGCGGCTGCCTGCTCGGTTTCAGATGGGGGCTCGCCGTCGGCGTACTCTCGCCGCTTGTCAGCTTTGCGATAACCTCGCTCATGGGCAGCCCGATGCCCGCCGCCAACCGCCTGCCGTTCATGATGTTCGAGCTCGCGGTGTTCGCGCTCGTATCCGGCCTTTTCACAAAGCTTATTGACAAAAACGGTCTCTGGGCGTTCCTGGCGGTCATCTCCGCGCAGATAGCGGGCAGAGGCGCGTTTTTGCTCGCCGTCGTGATCTGCCGGTCGTTTGCGCCGTTTACGCCCGCCATGATCTGGGGGCAGATAGTCACGGGGCTCGTCGGTCTCGGCGTACAGGCTGTCCTCGCGCCCGTTATAATGATAGGTTTAAGAGCGCTTTTGAAAAGGGATAAGAAAAATGACTGATATAGCGGCGGCAAAAAACAGCCTGAGCGGCCATTCGATATGCCTTTGCAAAAACGGGGATATAATAACGGACGACGGGCGCGGAATAAGCCCGATGATGAAATTTATATCAAAGAAAAGGGATCTGCGCGGTTATTCCGCCGCCGATCTTATAGTCGGCAAGGCCGCCGCCATGCTTTTCGTTTCAGCCGGTATAAAAGAGGTGTTTGCAAAAACAATCTCCCGCCCGGGAGCGGAATATCTGTCGTCGCACGGAATACCGTATTCGTATGAAGTATTTACGGAGAGGATAATCAACCGCGCCGGAGATGACGTCTGCCCGATGGAAAAGGCGGTCGAAAACATAAGCGACGCGGAAGAGGGCTATAAGGCGCTTAAAAAGCGGCTGGAAGAGTTGAAAGCAAAAACGTGAATATCAAAAAGCACGCCGCGGCGTGCTTTTTGATATATCCTTTGTTATTCAGTCTTTTCGTTAAAAGTTGAATTCGAATTTACGTACGTTTTGTCGCGGTCTATATAATACCGTATGCCGTTGTTTGTAAATTCAAAGCCGTTTTTCAGCGTCACAGTCATTTGCCTGCCGTTCAGATAATCGGCAAGCCAGCCGGTGTGAATGAGGAGCGTGACGTTATTGCCCTGGCAGAGAAGCGTTACGGGGACCTTATAGCGATCCATGCTGTTTCCCGGGAATTCGGAGAACGTGTACCTGCTCATATCCCGCTTGTTGAGCTCTTTGACCGACACACCGTTTATCAGTATGTTCGCTTCAACGTCGGGAAATTCATCGGGTCTTGAATGAAAGTGGTATTCTATCCCCTCGAAAATATCGTTCGGATACGATAAGAAAACGTAAGTATAGTACGGATCGGACGGGCCGTTTATGCGGTGCGTGATCTTTGAATCCTCCGTTATATCGACTTCGTCGATTAAGATACCGAATTTTACTTTGTTTCCGTCCTTGAAATTCAGTGTGCCGGTCAGATTTCCCGTACCGGCGGTTTTTATGCCGTCCTCATACAGCGTTATCTTTTTGCCCGCCTGCTCAAAGCCGACTTCAACGCCGTTTATTGCGACGGATGAAACCTCCGCCTCCTCGTACAGCGAAAGGCTCACGTTACCGCCCTTTTTCGACGTGTAGAAAAACTCTCTATTTTCAAGCTCATATATTTTTTCTTCCTTAAAGCCGTCCACGTCAAGCCCGAGCATTATCGCCTTTATGTTATAAATCTGCTGTTTTGAAAGACCTATGGAGTACAGATAATTTTCCGTTTTTCGGCTTAAAGTGTCACCATTATAGCGTTCGAGATTGTCGAGCACCGGCATAAGCTTAGCCCTTGATCTTTCGCCGACGGCGGAAAACGACGTGAGCTCAAAATCCTGTATTATCTCGGTCTTTCCGACGCCGAGGAGCGCCAAAAGTATCGCCGCTACCGTCCCCGTCCTGTCTGCACCTGCGGCGCAGTGGAAGTATATCGGATAATTGCTCTCGTCGGAAAACGCCTCGAATACCTTTTTGTAAAGGCCCGCCTGCTCCTTGTAAAACGCGCCCTGGAAATTGACGACCGGCACCTGTATGTAATTTTTCGCACTTTCGATCGCCGGCGTCGTTCTGCCGCAGTTTTCCGACGTGCCGCGCAAATCGATCTCCGTCATTACCCTTACTTCTTCGCTGAAAAATCTTTTGCCTATGCTGTTCAGCGTGCTTTTATCCGCGTCAACGCAGTTGTCGAGCGCGGAGCCGCGGAACACCTTGTCCTGTAAAACGGTGTGACCGTCCGATGTGACGTACCCGCCGAGATCGCGCACATTGCCGTAATAGCCGCCCACGTTCATCACCCTCGGACCGAGAGACGTCGTTGTGAAAGATACGGTATCCGATACTGTGCCTTTTTCGCTCACCGCCGTAATTTTAATATAGTATTTCGTTCCTTTATACAGATTTGTCAGCCTGCGTTTTGTCGTTGTGTTTGAGATCTTTACGGGCGTGCAGTCTGTAAAATCGGGGTTTAGGGAGCATTCAAAATCAAAGTGCGAGATCTCCTCGCCCGAGTACTGCCATTCGATCATCAGATCCTCGTGCTGGTCGCTTGATTTTTTCATGTATTTCGTAACGTCCGCGTCCTCTCCCGCTTCAAGATACGCGCGCACGCTCGATATGTACGGATAGACCACCTCATCCACGGGCTTTATCGCGACCGTACCGAACGGCGCCTCCGGCTCCGTTTCGGCCTCGGTCTCGGTCTCGGTTTCCGTTACCGTTTCAGTCTCCGTGACGGTTTCTGTACCCGTTTCGGGCTTAGTTTCCTCCGGCTTTTGCACGCAGGACGAAATAAGTATCGTTGAGATAATAAGTAATACTGTCAGAGCACGTATAAAAATGATTTTTTTCTTTTGCAAATCTTTCATTTTCGTCTCCTTGTAGTATCGGTTACGGCTATATTATACATCAAAAACCGGAAAAAGTAAATAGAATAATTCAGATTTTTTAAACTTATAAAAATCTCTTGACTTAATCGTTTATTTATGTTATAGTGGGAAAAGAGTAAATAAGGATAATTTATAGTTATGAATTTATTTTCCAAACCGAAAAAAATAAATCTCGCCGTCTTCGCGCTCGTTTTATGCGCGGCAATGGTTTTCGGTTACGGCTGCGATCATAACAGCGCCGTCACGACGGACGACACGACGAACACCTCGCCAGTTACCGGTACGGACGATATACCGGAACCGGAGCTTTCGGAGTACGACGGGCTTGTCATATCAAAGGTCTACGGCAACGGCGGCAGCAACACCTCCGCGTGCGAGCACAGCTTTATAGAGCTGACGAACACGAAGGACGAGCCGCTTGACCTCGGCTGTCTGTCGCTTTATTACAGAACGGGCAAAAAGGGAGAGTATAACGCGTACCGCCTGCCGTCGTTTTCGTTACAGGGCGGCAAAAGCTTCCTCATACGCGGCGCGTCCGCGTCAAAGCGCACGTCAAAATACGATACGTCGTGCGAGGTGATACGCGTTGAGGATTACGACGCGGAATGGGATATAGCGCTCAACAACAAGGATATAAAGCTCATACTCGCGCCCGCCGGCAGAAAATACGATAAGGATAAAGCGCCCGAAACGCTGCCCGGAGTTATATCGTACTTTGTCGCCGCGGAGGAGTACGTTTTTGATACGGGTTACGTTTCCGATTATTCGAAAAACAAGGTCGCGATAAGGACGGCGCTCAAACGCGACAGCGGCTATTATCTGCAAAACCTTACAAAATCCACGTCTGAAAAGCTTTTGCAGACCGTGCCGGTGACGTCTGACGGAAAGCGCGGTACGGTAGTCTGCTCAAAGCTTGACGAGGTGAAATTTTCCGCCGCCGCGGGATTTTATACGGAGCCCGTGGCGCTGGAGCTTACCGCGCCCGAAGGATATGGTACGGTATATTATACTTTTGACGGCTCGGACCCTTTGACCTCGACGACGAGAAGGGAATACAGATCGCCCATAACGCTCGACGATACGACGAGTACGAAATTCGGGCGCACCTACACAAAGGGTCTCAGCTACGTCGGCCACATAGCCTCGCCGACGAACGAGATGATAGGCTGCCACGTTATAAAGGCCGCCGCGTTTAACGGAGAGGAATATACGGGGGTTTACACAAATTCCTATTTCATAAGCTCGAAAATGGCGGAATACGGCGTTACCGTAATGTCCGTCACGCTTGAAAAGGAGCAGATGTTCGGCGATCCCGGCTTTTACCACAATTTCAATCCGTCCTCAAACGACCCGAACACGCGCGGAGAGGCTTTTCTTGAAGTGTTTGACGAAAACGGCGTCCGCCGCGGATACTCGAACGTAGAGCTCGCCGTAAGCGGCCACGGCTCCTCCGGCACGGGTATGCGCTCGATGAAGGTGTTTATAAAGGGCTCAGGCAACGAATCGGACGGCACGGATCCAAAGCTGAATTTCGACCTTTTCGACGGGTACGCCAAAAACTCAAAGGGGCAGAGCATAACGGACTTTTCGCGCCTTCTGCTCCGTAATTCCGGAAACGACTGCGGCAACTCCTACATACGCGACGCGTATATGCAGCGCGTCAGCCGCGCGATGTACGTCGATTCAATGGCGTACGCGCCGGTGCTCGTGTTCATAAACGGTGATTTCTGGGGCATATACAACGCCCGCGAAAGGTACAGCGGCGATTACGTCGAATCGCATTACGGTATAGACAAGGACAACGTTGCGCTGATCGAAAGCGACTATTCGCTCGTCCACGTTGATCAGAACGCGCCGTTCATCGTTACCTCAGGTTTAGAGGACGACGCGGACGATTTCAACGCTCTCGTCGATTTCATAAGACACAACAGCCTTGAAGACGAGGAGAATTATAAGTACGTTTTAAGTCAGATCGACGTTGATTCGCTGTCCGATCTGTTTATCTGCCGCATATACTTCAGCTCGCTCGACTTTCCCGGAAACAACATAAAGGCGTGGCGCGACAGAACGTCGGACGGGACGAATGACGACAACAACAAATGGCATTTCGTCCTGCTCGACCTCGATATGGGCATATCGTTCTACAAGGGCGCAAACGACACGACGGAGCGCTCCAACTATATCGGCTGGCTCGGCTCCATGGGCACGGTCGCAAGCTCGATAATGTGCCGTCTGCTTGAAAACAAGACGTTTCGGACGCGTTTCATTGTGCGCTATTATCAGGTGCTGAATGAGATATACGTTCCGTCGCTTATGGAGGCGGACCTCGACAACATCGTCGCGGAGCGCGCGCCGATCGAATATTTGCAGTCGCAGCGCTGGGGCGCGAGCATGGACAGCTATAATACTTCGATCTCTGATATGCGGCTGTTCGTACAGAACAGAAACGGTTACGCCCTGCATTTTCTGTGCTCGTATTTCGGCGTGACCGAGGAGTATCTCATAGGCATCAGCGGCAACTATCTGTCGCTTGAATATTCCGAGGCGCGTCTGAACGTAACGGTCAACGGCGAGCGTGTGAGCGGCTCGTGGTCGCAGAAGTTCGACGACAGCCTTACCGTTGATATAAATGCCGAGGCAAAGGAAGGCTTTGAATTGAAAGCCATAGTTTTCAGAAGCATAAACGGCAAGGTCACGGTATTCGAGGGGAATACGGCAAAGATCACGACGGACGTATCGGGTGAGATAAGCTTTGAAACGAAAAAAATCGCGCGTCAGTCCGATCTCACCGTCAGATCCGGTATCGTCGCGGGCGGCTGTCAGACGTATTATCTGTTGCCCGACGGCACGCTTTACGCGTGGGGCGGCAACGGCAACAACGTTTTGGGCGCCGGCGCGTCGAATGCGACAGTGACGGAGCCGAGGATCGTTTACGAAAACGTGGCGCAGATAGAGATCTGCCACAGCAACGACTATGAAAACAATAACGCAAACGTCGCCGCGGCGATACTGACGAAGGACGGCGACATCTATACGTCCGGCGCCTCCGTCATACCCGGAGTGAACACCGGCTCGTCGTGGACGCTGCTTGAATACGACGGCACGCCCGTTGAGATAAGCGTAGGCTACGATCATCTGCTCGTTTTAGACAAGGACGGCTCCGTCTACGGTATCGGCAACAACAGCTACGGTCAGCTCGGCAAGGAAAACGAGGGCGGCGCCGTAACGCGTTTTATAAAAATCGCGGACAACGCCGTAACGATATCGGCGGGCCGCAGGAATTCCGCGTACGTTGACGCAAACGGCGACTGCTATGTCTTGGGAGACGGCCGCTGGCATAAATTCCGCGATTCGGAGGAGAATATAACAACTCCGTATAAGCTTCTGTCCGGTGTCAGCTACATCACAAGCGGCGAGCACGAGCTTCTTATGGTAACGGAGAGCGGAGAGCTGTACTACGCGGGCTGGCGCACCGTTCAAGGCTTCTCGCAGGGAAGCGGCGGCCACGGCGCGCAGAAGCTGTCCGTCAAAGGCGTTTCGAAAGCGGCGATCCACTTCGGCGATATCGCGATAATGACGGAATCGGGCGCGCTCTACGTATACGGTCTGAACAACGGCGGCTGTATAGGCGAAGCCGTGACCGGCGGAGCGCCGGCTATGCTCATAAAGGACGGCGTAAAGGACGTTTGCGCGGGCTTTGCGTTCATAGCGTACCTTGACAAAGACGGAAAGATAAGAATAAACGGCAGCAACGCCGAGGGACAGGCAGGCAACGGTAATACGTCCGAATACGTCTCTTGGTCGACCGTTTCGATCAAATAAATAACGACACCCGGGGCGGATCACCGTATCGCGCCCCGGGTTGTTGATCTCATTTTACGCTTGACAACGTTTAACGTATCTGATATAATGAATTTGAAAAAAACGCCGGAAAGAGGGAATGATATGAAAATAAAAACGATAGCCGTAATACTTGCGGCCCTGCTCGTTTTCGGGCTTTGCGCGTGTACGGGCAATACGCCCGCCGTTACGGAAACGGACACGACCGATACCGTGATAACGACAAAGACCGAAACAAAGACCGATACCGATACGGAGCCGGCGCCCGAGAAAGAATATACCGGCACGCTTGAGGTCGACCTGCGCCCCGTGCCCGTAAACGCGAGCATATCGGTAAAAGGCGAGGATTCCGCGCCCGCGGCGCTTCTGTCGCCGTCTGACGGGGAATATAACGACGTTTTCGCCCTTTTCGGCTTCGAAACGGGAGAGGGCGGCCTGCCCGTCACAGTAAATACCGATGCGTCGCTTGAAGAAGAGGAATATAAGCTTAAAGTCGCAAAGGACGGCGTAACGGTCACCGCGTCCGGGCGGCGCGGAGTTTTCACGGCCGTGTCTACCTTGGCGCAGCTGAGATTCGACGGCAGACTTGCCGCCGCTGAAATAGAGGATAAGCCCGCCGTCGCCTACCGCGGCGTGATAGAGGGCTTTTACGGTACGGCATGGACAAGGCAGTTCCGTCTCGATCTGTTTTCGTTCATGGGCAAGTATAAGCTCAATACGTATATGTACGCGCCGAAGGACGACCCGAAGCACCGCTCCGAATGGCGTAAGCTCTATACCGAAAAGGAATTGAAGACGATGCGGGAATACGTGGATACGGCGATAGAAAACAACGTACGTTTCGTCTACGCCATATCCCCGGGGCTTGATATGGACTTGGGCTCGGGTTATGACGCCGATTTTGCAAAGCTTTGCGAAAAATGCGCGTCCATGTACGATATAGGCGTTCGTGATTTTGCGATCCTGCTCGACGATATACCGACGCTCGACGCGGCGGGTCACGCAAAGCTTTTAAACGACTTTCAGACAAAATTCGTAAAAACGCACGACGGCTGTACCGACCTGATTATGATAACGCCGGAATTCTGCCAGGCGCTCACCACCGGCTACACGGACGCGATAGCGCCGCTGATCGACCCCGACATAATGGTGATGTGGACGGGAGACTACGTCCTGCCCGTCTCCATAACGGAGAGCAATCTCAGATCCATAACAAACAAGCTCGGCAGAAAAATGTATATCTGGTGGAATTACCCGGTAAACGATACGATGGCGGATCAGCTTTTCATGGGACCGTGCGTAAACCTCGATACTAACCTTTTCAATTCGATATCCGGTCTTGTTTCAAACCCGATGAACCAGGGCTACGCGTCGGAGGTACCGCTCATAACGATAGCGGATTATCTGTGGAACCCCGACGATTACGACCCCGAAGCGTCCGTTTCCGCGGCAGTGAAATACGTTTCGCCCGACTGCTCGGACGGCCTGTACGCTTTGATGGACCTCACGCGCGACACGGCGATAAACGGAAACAAGTCCTCGTTTGCCTTGAAAGACGATATATCGGCCTACAATAAAAAAGAAAACGGCGCGGCCGAGAAGCTTTTGTCAAAGCTTGAAAAAATGAAAGAGGACCTTGAATATCTGGTCGCAAACTGCGAAAGAAAGCTTTATTCGGAAATAAAGCTGTGGCTCAAAAAAGCCGTCTCGTACGTTACGGCGGCGGTCGCTTACCTGAAATTTGATATGACGGCTGATCAAGCGGAGCGCGCGTCGTTTTCCATGCAGTTCGTTTCCGCGATGAAGGAATGTGAAAACAGCGCCGCGCAGGTCAGCCCGGACGTGCTGACGCCGTTTTTGTCGGCGGCGAGATCGGATGTTAACTCCATGCTCGGCGGAGCCGCCGCGGCGGACGGAAGAAAGCTCACCTCGACCTTACAGACGTACGCGGATTACGTTCCGGCGTACGCGCTTGACGGCGATACTTCAACGTTTTTCTGGACGGCGGGCTCGCCGGTCAGCGGAAGCACGTTCACGGTCGATTTGGGCGCTGTGACGGATATAACGGGCGTGCGCCTGCTCATGGGCGTCGACGGACACGCGGACGACTATATAAGAGACGGCGTTATAGAATATTCGGTCGACGGCAAGGATTACACGCGCCTTTGCAGTACTGCCGGAAGAACGACGGAGAAGATGGAGAATTTCAGCGCGAGATACGTACGCCTGCGCTGCACGGCGCCGCAGCAGTACTGGCTTATAATAACGGAATTTGAGATCAGGACAAAATTCGTTCTGTCGGACAACTCCTCGTTTGACGGCAGCTCGAAAACCGATCTGTCGCCGATGTTTGACAATAATCTGTTCACGTCGTTTCATCCGGAAGCGTCCGCCGTAAACGGCAAGACGCTTAAAATCGACGTCACGGGGTGCGAAAAGGCGCGGTTATACCTTGTAAAAACGGACGGTGTACGCGTATATACCGTGACAGCGAACAAAGAGCAGAGCGCGGACATAAACCTGTCCGAATTTACGGAAATAAACGTAAAGGATAAAGCGTACCTTTGCCTGACCTTCGGCAATAAAAAGCCGGAGATAGCGGAGATAGTTATAAAATGATATGTGAAAACATAAGGAGAGCATATGAACGGCGCGGATAAGGAGCAGATAAGAAGGATAAAAAGGTACGAGAAGATATTTGACAAAGCGTCAAAAGCGCTCAAACGGTATAACGAGGCGGCGGAAAAGCTTGATATGCTTTTGCCCGAGATAAAAACGCTCATATCGTACTATGAGGGGAGCGAATGGAAAAAGGACTTTGAGGACGACGAGAAGGGAAAGCTCCCGCCCGACCTGAAGCGAGGCGTTTTGTCCGAGGACGGGGTCTACGATCTGCTCGGGCGGTTCGACGAGGCGCTTAAAAATATAAATCGCGAAAAATAAAAAGATCCGGCTGTCAGACGGCAGCCGGATGATTTTATGCGCTATTCTTTTGTTGTCACAACGTCCTTGTCTGAGGTGTCGATCGTTATCTCGGCCTCCCTTGCGGCGCGGGCTTCGCACGTTTTGCAGAGCCTTGTTTTGCCGTTTTCTATCGCCGTCTGCGACGTGCCGGTGAAAAGCTCGACCGTGTTGTTAAGATGTCCGCAGTCGTCGTAGGCGTGGTAGACCGTACCGCTCGCCGTCCAGTAGACCGTGTCTATATGCGCGTTTTCAAGCATTTCCTCCTGAGATAACGGGTTCCAGTCGTAGCTTACGAGCCCGGCGACCACAAGCGCTATCGCCGCCGCCACAACGGCTATTATCTTTGACTGCTTGTTCGCCTTCTTGTCCGTCAGAGCGAATATGATGAACGGAGCGAAAGCGATGACGGAAATGATGACGCCTAAGTTGTTCTGAATCCAGAACCTCGCCTTGTTCTTCTTCGGCGCGGGATCGAGGTGATTGCCCTTTTTCCATAACAGCGAGCCGATTATGACGAAAACGAGGTCAAGTCCCAGGCTGACCGCCCAGCTTATGGTCCAGCCGGGGTTTTCCGTCGTAAAGCTGAATTCCACCGTGTGCGTGAAGAACAGGATCGCCATTACCTCGCAGCCTATCGCAAGTATCCATAAAACGAACGCGAATATGCGGCAGGGCAGAGCGTTCTTTTTAGTTGCGTCAAGCAGTTCCTCCGTCGTCGTCGTCTCCTGTCCGACCTGAGTATAAGTATGCTGTATTTTTTTCTTTCCGGCGGCTTTTTTTGCCGCGGCTGCTTCAAGCGCTTTTTTTGCCGCGTCTTCCGCCGCGCTGTTTTTCTTCTTTTCAGCCATTTTATACCTCCGAAATCCATATATCAAAATTTTATATATGGATTATAACACAAATAAAAACCATTGTCAAGTATTTTATGAATTATTTTGACAAAAATCGATTATTTTTTCTGTTTCTATTAAATAAACTTATTGACAATTAAAGAAAACTAATGTATAATTGAATTAAAGTATAGAATAGGGAGACTGCGGGGAAATGAAATACGATAACAAAATCTCCACCGTACCCGTTTGGGAGGGAAAGACGGTATATAACGAGACCGTGTGGCCCGTCGATCTTGACGGCGGCGAGATAGTTATTCCGCTTTTATATCACGCGGATAAGATCATATCCGTTACGAACACAGCGCTCGACACGGTTTATGAGCAGGGAAAGGACTACGAGCTCTGCGACGGTAAAATTTTGATTAAACGCGGCGGTAATATGCGCATAACGCCGCGCGGCGAGTTTTTCTTATCCGAGATACAAAAGGACAGTCCGTTTCAGATCGGCGCCGAGGGCGGCGGATGGCTCTATTTTGCCGAGGGCGACGGGATAACGAAAAAGCAGTACTGCGTAACGTACGGGCATAAAGACGAATGGAATATGAAAAAGCCCGCGCCGACAAAAAAACTAAAAAAAACAAGGGAAAAGATAAATAATAAAGAGCCGTTCACTTTCGCTTTTTTCGGCGACAGCATAACTTACGGCTGCAATTCCTCCGGTATGAAGGATATAATGGTGCCGCCCTTTGCGCCCATATGGTCTGTTATGACTGTGGAATATTTGAATAATAACGGCGGCAGGGTAAAGCACATAAACCGCGCCGTCGGCGGTATGACGTCCGCGTGGGGCGCGGAGCAGATATATCCGCTTTTCAAGGACGATAAGCCCGATCTTATGCTCATAGCGTTCGGCATGAACGACGCGACGGTCGAGCGTTTTGAAGAATATACCGAAAAGATGATAGAAGACGCGCTGAAAATAAACCCCGACTGTGAATTCCTGCTCGTCTCGACGACCTTGCCGCACAAGCTCGCCGCGGGCTTCTACCGCGAGCAGTATAAACAGCAGGCGATACTTGAAAAGATCTGCGAAAAGCACGGCGATTCAACGGAGCTCGTTCCGATGACGGATATGCACTCGGCGCTGCTCTCAAAAAAGCGGTTTTACGATATGACCGGCAACAATGTCAACCATCCGAACGACTTTCTCGCCGCCGTACACGCGCAGACGATATTGAAGATTCTGGGAGTTTTATGATGAAGGCTTGTGAAAGACTGATAAAATACGCAAAAATACACACCGCGAGCGCCGGGGACGGAGAAAAAACGCCGTCGACCGAAAGACAGTTCGATCTGGCAAATATACTCGCCGATGAAATGAAGAGCATAGGCATGACTGACGTTTCCGTCGACGAAAACTGTTACGTTTACGGAAAAATAAAGGCGGACAAAGGGTACGAAAACGTCACGCCGATAGGATTTCTGTCCCACGTCGACACGGTGCCGGATTTTCCGGGTGATAACGTCAAGCCGCGCGTTATAGAAAATTACGGCGGTGGCGATATAAAGCTGGGAGAGTCGGACAGGATTTTATCCCCGGCGGATTTTCCGCATTTGAAGGACATGATGGGCAAAACGCTCATAGTGACGGACGGTACGACCGTCCTCGGCGCCGACGACAAGGCGGGCATAGCCGAGATAATGACAGCGGCGGAGCGGATAATAAGCGAAAAAATACCGCACGGACAGATAAGCGTCTGCTTCTGCCCGGACGAGGAGATCGGACACGGCGCGTCGCTTCTCGATCTCGAAACATTCGGCGCGAAGCTCGGCTACACCGTCGACGGCGGAGCGCTTTGCGATATAGAATACGAGAATTTCAACGCCGCGGGCGCCGAGGTGACCTTCCGCGGCTTCAACGTCCACCCCGGTTCAGCGAAAAACGTTATGATAAACGCGTCGCTTCTGGCAATGGAATTCAACTCCATGCTTCCGTCAGCGGACGTTCCGTCAAAAACGGAGGGCTACGAGGGATTTTTCCACTTGACCGATATGAAGGGCGACGTGCAGAGCGCAAGCCTTTCCTACATCATACGCGACCACGATAAGAACACGTTTGAGGCGCGTAAAAAGTGCATGGAGCATATCGCAAAAACGATGAATGAAAAGTACGGCGACGGCGCCGTGACGCTCGTGATAAGAGAGCAGTACAGAAATATGATCGAGATGGTAAAGCCGCATATCGAGGTCGTGGAAAAAGCGTTTTCCGCGGCGAAAAAATGCGGACTTACACCCACCGCGTCGCCAATACGCGGCGGTACGGACGGCGCGCAGCTTTCGTTCCGCGGCCTGCCGTGCCCCAATCTTCCCACCGGCAGCTACGGCCACCACGGCCCGTATGAGCACGCGGTGTGTGAGGAAATGGACGTGTGCGTCGATTTGATCGTAAATATCGTCAGAGAGTACGCATCTGACGTGCAGTAAAGGAGACTGTTTATGAAAAAGCAAAGCATAGCTGTAAGGATTCTCTGCCTGCTTTTATGTTCCGTTATGCTTTTCGCCCTCGGATGCAATACCGCAAGCGAGGAGACGGGCACCGATACGGAAAAGGCTCCGGTAACGGATACCGAAACCGAAACGGATACGGAGACGGAAGAGGAGGAGACCGATCCGCCGGAGACGGAGGAGATAATAAACTACGTAAAAATATCCGATAAACTGGAGGTGCCGGAGGTGAAAAACGTCGCAAGCGTCAAATACATAACAGCAAACCTTAACACCGTGCTGAAAACAGGCTACGGTACGAAAAGCCTTATGGCGGACGCGTTTTCATCGGTTTTTGACAGACTTGTCATATTCAGAACGGGCAGCGGCATAGAATACGCGTACGTTCTCGGAAAAAAGGTAAATACCGCCACGTACGCGACGACCGTCGAGGAGGGGCATTACATAGCCCTGAACGACGCCGCGCAGATATTCGGCGGCGATTATAACCATGAGATGATCGACAAAACGCCGAAAACAACGTATGCGATCGGCGAAAACAGCGTTTCATGCGAGGGCGACGCCGGTACGATGACGGTAAAGGGCGAATCGGCCGAAGCAGACGTCCGCGTCATAACGAGGCTTATGGGTACCGACGACGATTACACGGACGCGCATTTCATAAACGTCAAGGATCTTGCCAAAGTCCTCGGTATGAACGTGTATTATACGGATTCCGGCATAATCTGCTTTTCCGTCGGTCAGACGTTCGACTCACTTCGCGGCTATTACGTAGCGGAGGAGGCGGCGAAGCTTTTCCTTGAAGAAGAAAAGCAAAAGCAGTTCAGCGACAATATGTTCGTATCAATACCGAACATAACAAAAATGACGGAAAACAATATAACAACGTATTCCTTCCCCGATCTCGACCTGAACGCAAACGTCTCGGCGTACGCGCTGCAGGGCGTTACGGCAAAGGTCAGCCTCGGCCCGGCGATCGTCGCGGGTCAGGGCGAGAACGCGGAGAATTACACTGTGGTACGCGTGTTCGATATTTATCAGACGTGTCACACACAGTTCAACGCCTATCCGGCGACTGTGCGCAGCGGCGTTCAGGTCGCGGCGGCGGTAGTGTCGGACGGCGTCAATATTCTGACAGCGCCGTTTACGGACGCGTCCGTTACGGAGCTTAAAGTCTACGACTGTAACGGCAGCTATAAGTTCAGCATAAAGCCGACGACAAAAGCGCCGTACACCATAGCCGCGGGCTCGTTTACCGGAGTTGACGATCTGTTCGCGGTCGCGTCGCAGACCGGAAACGCGGACGGCGTGCGCGTGGAATTCTTCTCAGCGGAAAACGGCCGCCAGGTCGTCCACGCCGACCTCGATTTAAAATCGACCGACAGACTGTCCGTGTCCGTCAACAGAGCATCGGGCGGAAAGGAAGGATTGATCCTTTCATATAAAACCAAAGCTTACGAATATAAGGAAGCAAAGCTTTCTGAAATACAGCTTGACGGCAAGGATTATAACGGCGTGTATGGCTCCGCTTTCGGCGGATACGTCGCCTCGTCCGACGCGGACGACGAATACAAGGCGTTTTCGAACGTGACCGAGTATAAGGACGGCGCGAAGACGGTCATCAACGCCGGCGTCAAGGAAAACATTTTCGTCTCCACAAAGGCGACGAAGAACACGGAATATATCAAAAAAGGCGTGTTCTGGCATACGAGAGTGGAATATCCCGCGCCGGTGATGAACAAGGTGTCGAACAACAAGACGACGAATCTGAGAGCAGACGACATCAGCCTGTTCACAATATCGCCCGGCGGCGAGGAGAGATCGAAATACAAAACGCAGTACAATATGTGGGAGCCGTGCTCCACGCACCGCTGGGGCAAAACGGCGCAGATGGGCTATTTCATAAACTACGTCGACCCGGATACGGGTACGTACGCATACGCCACACTTACGAAAAAGGGCGAGAGGAACGATTATTTAGAGCTCGGATCGTCGTTCTATAACGCTACGTACGCGCCGAACATACCCGCGCTCGACAGACTTAATTTCTGGACGAGAAGAACGTACTTGCAGGGCTTGGCGGAGCTTTACAGAGCCGCGCCCGAATACACGGTAGCCGTCTCTCCCGTGCACGAGCACGAGATAGACTCCGGCGCAAACTCCGTCGGCGACTATAACCCGAAGATGATAGCGGGCTTCGCACAGTGGCTTGCCGATATGTTCGGAACGATAGAAAACGTCAACAAAAAGTACGGCACGGAATTCAAATCGTTTGAAGAACTTGACGCGCCGCGCGGCATAAAACGCGGCGACTGGGACAAATACGCCACAAAGCGCACGAAAAACGAATATTTCACAACGTGGTCGCTCTATAACAGATATATCATAAGCCGCCACGTCATCCAGGCGTACCGCGAGGCGATACTCGCCGGTTTCCCGCCGGAGCTGATAAAGGCTCACCAGATACCCGAGGGCGACGCGGTCGCGGGTCTGCTCGGCGAGGCGGATACGAGGATCTCGCCGGTCGACGTCGTGCTTGCGGACGGCACCGGCTACGGCGGCACGCGCTACGGCGTGTGGTATACGGATAAAAACTCGTTCTTCGCACTGGCTGATAAATCGGGTCAGAACAATATAACGCTCGGCGAATACAGCGCCATGGCGACAAACAAAAACGAGGCGTATAAGCAGCTCAAATATATGTTCGACAGCGGCATAGTGTTCACGCACGTCATGTCGTGGGCGGGCAACGCGGCGCAGGGCGACGTTATGGATAAAAACGAGCAGTACGCCATAGACACTTTGCAGGCAAACGAATATCCGAGATCGGCGTCCTCCGGCGGCACGGGCGATATACGCTCCTACAACAACGGCGACACGGCGTATAATATAGTGGAAATAGGCAGCAAGGCGGACAGCGCCGGACTGTTGAAGAGCGTCAACGCGGACGGAAGCTTTGAGGGCACGGTATACTTACAGCCGTTCCACGCGTTTGTCGGCGTCGTCGATATAGCGCGCGGCGTCACGGCTAAGGGCGCGGGCACGCTTTCGTACGAAATGAAAGGCAAGGTCGACGCGGACGGCAAGGAGCTGACCGGCTTCAATTATAACGACATAGCCGAGCTCCGCATCACCGCAAAGCCCACCGGCCGCAAGGGAAAGATGACCGTAAAGGTTATTCACGAGGGGTACGAAATGCCCGTGGCAGAGTACACGTTCACCGTGACGGGCGAGGAGACGGAATACAGGTACGTATTCAAAAACCAGGTGTATCTTGAAGACTGCACCGTGACGGTCGAGTATGAAAAGGTCGAAATAACGAACCTCGACGCGACGATGATGTACGAAATGACGGCGAGAAAGTATTATAACGAGCTTTCACCCAAAGCCCACGAGGGCGGCGTAAGCTTCGATCTGATGTATTGATAACACATCCCCCGCCCGCAAGGGCGGGTTTTCTTTTAAGGATGAGGCGAACACCGATACCGCATACGAACGTTAAAACCGCCGTTCACCGTAGGGCGGGGGCTTGCTCCCGCCGCTTCTTCAACATATCGCTTTGCGCTGAATTTCACGCAGCGGGTCGTCGAGGCGCCGACCCCTACGAAAGCCTTCTCCTCTGGGAGAAGGTGTCGGCTTTGCCGACGGATGAGGCGAACACCTTTACCGCAAATAAACGTTTGAATCGCCGTTTTCGAAAAAAATTTCAATTTCCCCGTAAGATTTGCCCCCTCCGATCCGTATAATAGGTGACAAGGCTGCAGAACTGTCAAAAAGGAGCACGTATGGATAAAGGCGCGGAATATTATTCCCGGTATCTTGACGGCGACGACGAGGGGCTTGTTCTCCTCGTCCGTGACTACAAGGACGGGCTGATACTGTATATAAACGGAATATGTAAAAATATCCATACCGCGGAGGACGTGTGCGAGGATACGTTTGTCCGTCTCGTCACAAAACGCCCCGCGTATAACGGAAAAGCGTCTTTCAAAACGTGGCTTTACACTATGGCGCGCAACCTCGCGTACTACGAGCTGCGGCGCCGCCGCGCGGACGTTTCCGCAAACGGACTTGAAATACCGTCGGATATATCGATCGAGGACGCGTACGCGGAGGACGAGCGCCGCGCCGCCGTCCGACGGCTCGTGGGCTTTTTACAGCCTATGCAGAGAGAGGCGGTATGGCTCACGTACTTCGAGGGGCTGACGGTTAAGGAA
>CADBSB010000145.1 GCA_902797235.1 uncultured Ruminococcus sp.
AGGTAAAACTCCGCCTCGCGCTTGAAAAGATAGCCGAGCTTGAAAACATCACCGTCACCGAAGAAGAGACGGAAGCGGAATACGCGGACATAGCAAAGTCATATAATATGGAAGCGGAGGAAGTCAAGGCGAGGATCTTAGCTGACGACATCAACGCCGACCTTAAAGTCAAGAAAGCAATGGAGCTTGTTGAAAAAGAAACTAAATACACAGCCGAATAAGAGGTACTTTAATGGAGAAATTCGATAAGAGCACACTTATACCGTACGTCGTGGAACAGACGAGCAGAGGAGAGCGTTCGTACGACATCTTCTCGCGTCTGTTAATAGACAGGATCGTCTATCTGGGCGAGGAGGTAAACAACGCCACCGCGTCCGTCGTTATCGCACAGCTTTTGTTCCTTGAAGCGCAGGATCCCGATAAGGATATATATTTCTATATCAACTCACCGGGCGGCTCCGTCAGCGACGGTCTTGCGATATACGACACGATGAACTATATCAAATGCGACGTCAGCACTATCTGCGTCGGCATGGCGGCGAGCATGGGAGCGTTTCTGCTCTCATCCGGCAAAAAGGGCAAGAGATTTGCTCTGCCGAACAGCACGATAATGATACATCAGCCGTCCGCGGGTACGCAGGGACAGATCACGGATATGAAGCTCCACCTTGATTACTACATGAAGAACAAGGAGAGACTTAATCACATCCTTGCAAACAACACGGGTAAGAGCTACGAGCAGATCTGCATCGATACCGAGCGCGACAACTTCATGTTCGCCGAGGAAGCGCTCGCATACGGTCTGTTTGACGAAATAGTCACGAATAAAAAGGATAAATAAATGCCGTCTAAAAACACAACGCAACACGTATGTTCATTCTGCGGCAGATCGGAGGCGGAGGTCAGATTTCTGATCCCGTCTCCTGTCTCCAACGCGATGATCTGCAACAACTGTATAGAAACGTGCTCCGAGCTTATAGACGAGGTCACGAGCCCCGTAAAGCCCGGCGGCGACGAGCTGAGCTTTGCAAATCTTCCGAAGCCCAAGGAGCTGAAAGCCATACTTGACGAGTACGTCATAGGTCAGGACGACGCGAAAAAGGTCTTATCAGTCGCGGTCTACAACCACTATAAGCGAATCCTTACCAAAAAAACCGGTAAGGCCGTTAAGGGCAAAAAGAAAAAGGAAGAGGAGCCCGAAAAAGAGCAGGTCGAGATACAGAAAAGCAACGTTCTGCTCTTGGGTCCTACGGGCGTCGGCAAAACGTACATCGCCCAGACGCTCGCAAAGACGATGAAGGTGCCGTTTGCGATAGCTGACGCGACGACTTTGACGGAAGCCGGCTACGTGGGCGAGGACGTCGAGAACATCCTGCTCCGTCTGATACAGGCGGCGGATTACGACGTTGCGCTTGCAGAGCGCGGTATAATCTATATCGACGAGATAGACAAGATCTCGCGCAAGAGCGAAAACCGCTCCATAACGCGCGACGTTTCGGGAGAGGGCGTGCAGCAGGCGCTGCTTAAAATACTTGAAGGCACGGTCTCAAACGTTCCCCCGCAGGGCGGACGCAAGCATCCGAACCAGGATTTTATACAGATAAACACGGAGAACATCCTCTTTATCTGCGGCGGCGCGTTCGACGGCCTTTCACAGATAATTGAAGCGCGTCTCGGCAGGCAGGCGGTAGGTTTCGGCGCCGAAAAGCTGACGGCGAAGGAAAGAGCCGAAAAGGGCGTTTTCTCGAACGTCGAGGCGCAGGATATAGTAAAGTACGGACTTATCCCCGAGCTTGTCGGCCGTTTGCCGGTCATAACGACGCTCACGTCGCTTGACGTTGAGGCGCTGAAACGGATCCTCCGCGAGCCGAAAAATTCGCTCACAAAGCAGTATACGGAGCTTTTGAAGCTTGACGGAATAGACTTGCAGTTTGACGACAGCGCGTGCGAGGCGGTCGCGGAGCTTGCGATAAAGCGCAACACCGGCGCGAGAGGCCTCCGTTCGATAGTCGAGAAGCTCATGCTCGACATAATGTACGAGGCGCCGTCCGACGAAGAAAAAAAGGCGATAGTCATTACCGCCGACGACGTTAAAAAACATTGTGGACAATAAAACACGGGAGGGAATATTCCCTCCCTAAATTGTATAGAGAAACGCAAAATCATGTAGGGGAGGGGTTTCCTCTCCCGAAAAAGCATTGAAATCTGATATGAACAATCCCAAGGACAAAGAACAACCAAAAAGAAAAAGCCCGCGTCTGCACGGTTTTGATTACAGTAAAGGCGGGTTATATTTTCTTACGATTTGTACGCAAGACAGAAAGAATATTTTATCGAACGTTGTAGGGGAGGGGTTTCCCCTCCCGTCTTCATCGGTAAATCCGAAGACTGAACTTAAACTGTTGTACTGCGGTAAAGTCGCCGATAAATGGATAAACAAAATACCCGAAAAATTCCCGGGTACATACGTTGATTGCTACGTTATAATGCCTAATCATATACATATCATTTTACGGAAAACCGCAGTTATGCAAAGCGGGAGGGGAGACCCCTCCCCTACAAAGACCGCGGTAGCCTCAACAAATTCCGTTGTGGGTTGGCTTAAGTATAGTATTACAAGAGAAATCAACTGCAAGACCGACCGTACGGGTGAAAAAGTATTTCAACGCTCATATTACGACCATATAATAAGGGATCGTGATGATTATTACAGAATATATAAGTACGTAATGGAAAATCCTGTTTGCTGGCAAACGGATATATTGTATGTTGAATAACGTTTTGTCAAACACTACAAAAGGATTAAAAGAATGAGAAACAATAAATATGATACTTATCATTCAGTTTCAAACACATCGCATTATTTGCTTAAATCTGTGTTGCTGTTTTGTTGTACCTTTTTTACGGGTATAAATGTTATTGTTATTATTCTCAAGCATTTTTCCGATGATCGGGAGATGATGTCGTACGGTATTATCATATCTGTTGTATTTATACTGCTTAGTATAATGCAAATATCAGATAAAAGGCTCGGAATGAGAAAACTGCCGTATATTATCATTTGGTTTTGTATCTGGTTTGTTGGCATAACTATACTGTTTTTTATTTCATGGGTAATTGCGTTGATTACACTTTCAACAGAAGTCCTTTTTACAATCACAGCGGTATTGATATTTAACAGAATTCAAATAAAAAAGAACGTTGAAAATCTAAAGAAATAGCATATCTATCCCGAAAAAGCGGGAGGGGAGACCCCTCCCCTACTGAGATTTCCGCAAATATTATACGTTGAAAAATATTTAATATCCAATAATGATTCCCAGAATTATAAATCCTATAACGAGAGCGAGGTTGATTAGAAACAGCGGCCAGCTCTTTTTTACCCATTTGAAATAATCGAGCTCTATCATCGATAAAGAGATCAGGAGCACCGGTGAAGT
Source organism: uncultured Ruminococcus sp. (assembly GCA_902797235.1). Taxonomy (GTDB): domain Bacteria; phylum Bacillota; class Clostridia; order Oscillospirales; family CAG-272; genus UBA1248. The sequence goes on from CADBSB010000145.1 coordinate 3,441, forward strand.
GGGGAACAGGACGTTCGTATAACCGTCCGCAAAGGTGTAGAGGAGGACGGACATATTTTTTGTCAAACCCACGCTTGCAACGGAAAGGATGCCCATTACGAGGACAGCTTTTGCCGTTGACGACGATATGAAGAATTCGAGAACGAGCACCACGGCGTAAATGACGAGCGCGACGACGAATATGTTTTTGCCCGAAGAGAATTCGTTTATGCCGTGTATGACGGTCGGCATTATCGAGCCCTCGTCGAATATGTATTTGATTGACGACGCAAGCGCTATGAATACGAGCGTCGGCAGCGCGCCGAGCAGACCTTTAAGGAAGCTTTTGAAAACGTCTTTTTTATTCGGCGTGCAGATAAGGCCGGCGATGATGCCGAAAATCAGAAAGTACGCGAGCAGGATGACGACGGTATAACCGCGCAGCGCGGAGACGGATGATGCGACGATTATAAGCGCAAGGCTGACGAGCAAAAACACCGTGTAAACGAGCCGAACCTTTTTAGTATGCGCCGTTTCGCTCTCGCTTCCCGTATTGATCGCACTTTCTCTCAGCTTCTGATCGTGCGCGTAAGTCAAGCTCGCGGTCGGGTCTTTTTTTATTTTTCTTATATATAAAAATATAAAGCCGAGCAGCAATAAAAACATAACGGCAAAGATGATAAATCGAAACCATATGTTTTCCATCGGATTGGTCTTTATTATCTCGGACGCTAGTATCACCGTGAACGGATTCGTTATGGCGCTTGCAAAGCCGAAGCCGCAGGCGATTATGCTGATTAAAAAGCCGGTAAACGAATCGAAGCCGATCATAACGCAGAGCGCGGTCACTATCGGCAGCATCGTCAGCATTTCTTCAAACAAGCCGAGGAACGCGCCGAAGCACATGAAAACGAACGCGACGGCGATTATGAGAAGCTTTTTTTTGTTCATGAACTTGCCGGCGACAAAGCCGATAAGCGCGTTTATTCCTCCAGCGTCGTTCATCACCTGGAAGGACGCCGATATGACGAGCAGGAAAAGCGAAAGCATTATAAGCGTTATCCCGTCGCCCGACGCGAAAACGAGGAAGGGCGCGAATATGCCTTTCACTATGCTTATTCCCGGCTTGCCTTCAAGCTCCTTATAATCAAGATAGTTTACCGTGCCGTCTTCAAGCGCCCCGAACTGTCCGCGCGGAACGACGTACGTCATGACGATCGCGACGATCATAAGCGCGAATAAAAGTACGGTGACCTGTATAAACGTCTTCTTTGATACGTTGATCAATGCTTTTTCTTTATTTTTCATTGTTTCTCTCATATATTATATCCGCGATCAGACCCCAGCGCGTGACCTGGCGGCGGTTTTCTGTCGGGTAGAAATAATACTGTTCGTCCTTGTAATAAAGCTCGAACTCTTCTCCTACGGAAAAGGGCAGAGCGCGGAGCTTTTCTATGCTTATGCAGAACTCCACGCTGTCTGACTTGTACG
>CADBSB010000146.1 GCA_902797235.1 uncultured Ruminococcus sp.
GGACCGGTGTTCGCCTCATCCACCACTTCGTGGTCCCCCTTCCCCAACGGGGGAAGGTAAAGCCGCCGGGTAAAACCGGCGGCTGTAATCAGCTTAACTGTTTATTTTTTCTTCTTTGCCACTATGACGATGACTATCGCCGCGACGGCGACGACCGCAACGCCTATAACGACGTAGATTATCCACGTGTTGTTGGTCTTCGTCGGCTCGGACGATTTGCCGTTGTCCTTTGTCGTCGCAGCGTTGTCAGTCGTCTGTGTGGGCTCTGTCGCCGTATTATCCGCGGTTGTATCGTTTGTCGGCTCTGTCACGGTTTCGGTCGGGGTGGTGGCTTCCGTCGTATCGTCGCCCACCTCGCCGCCGATTTCCTTGACGTAGTCGGGATCGAGCTCAACGTTTACGCCCCCGGCCTTGAACATCGCGGCGTCCTCATACGTCTTGAAGAAGCCCGCGGCGTAGACCGTTATAAACGCCTCGTCCGGGTCGGACGTTCCGCCGTCGTACGCGTCGAAACGGAGCTTTAACACGTAGCCCTCATAGCCTACGTTGTCTCCGAGCTCGGCTACGGCGACCTGATTGCCCTCGACCTCAAAATAATCGTACTTTACGCTGTAATTTCCGGTATAGTCCGAAACGCCCTCGGTCGCGCAGTAGAATATCTCGCCGCCCTGATACGGATCGTTCGTTTTAAGATACATCGCAAAGAACGGATATTCCTCGGCGGGTACTTTTATCTGAGAAGAAATGTTCCAGGTTATGTACGGGTCGTTGCTTTCGTCAAACGTAAACGTTACGCTTCCGTCGTCGTTCGTTTCAAAGTGCATATCGTGCGGGCTTGAAAGCTTGGTTATATCTATAAGCACCGCGTCGCCCGAAGCCTCGGGTACGGGAGCCTTCGTCGTGACCTCGCCGTTCGGGTTCGGGTCTACGAGCGCCGCGCCGCCGAATACGGTCTCACCGGACATTACAAGACGGTTCGTTCCGCAGATATTGTCGTCACGGTTGTTTATAACACCCGAGCCCCATTCAAGCCAGTTCTGCCATTTGTTGCTGTTTTCGCCTTCCGTCGCGGTGAGAAGCGCCGCGGCTACGCCGTACGACGTGCCTACGTGAGGCGTATCGTAAACAAGCTCATCCCACGGGATGAAGACCTCGTACGTGGTCGTCGTGCCGTCGTTTGACGCGCCGTATTTGCCGCCCTCGCTCTGGAGCGCCATGCCTTCCATTATGCCGTGCCAGCAGTACGCGTAGCAGTCGCCGTCGTCCTTGCAGTACGCAAACGCAAATTCCTGATAGTCCTCGGAATAGTTGTTGTCTCGGCTCGGGGAAGCGAAAAGTCCCTGATCCTCGGTGCATCCGTACGGGTCAAGACGCATCTGTAAGCAGTCGCCGTTCCAGATCTGCGCGCCGTCAACGTTGTCGTTGCAAGGGCTCGTGTCAGGCGTCTGCGCCGCGATGTAAAGACCGTCGAACGTATATCTGAACCAGATCGTGAACTCAACGTCGGTCTGATCGTCCTTGCTTACGTCCGTCTGCGGATTTTCGGGGTACTTGATATGCGCGACAGTGGGCTGACCCCATTCTTCAACGGTCACCTTGCCGTCGATCTCGGGCAGCTTGTCAAACTGCAGCGCCTGTACCGTGGCAAACGCCTCTTCTTCCGCACCTACGATAACGCAGAGGGAGAATACAAGTGCAAGTACCATAAATAATGAGAATACTTTTTTCATAACGTGATCCTTTCTTTTTTTTTGTTTATTGGAGCTTAAAGCTGTCTTTAAGCGTTACGATCCTGTTATACGTGTTTACATTTTTACTGTCGAGCGTGAAGTAGCCGAGCCGGACGAACTGGAATTTGTCGCCCTGCTTCGCGTCCTTCATAGACGGCTCGAGGCGGATGTCCTTAATTACAGTCTTTGAATTCGGGTTGAGATATTTTTCGTATTCGGACGAATCTATCTCGTTCATGTTCTCGTACGTGAACAGACGGTCGAACAGCTGTGCGTCCGCCTTTATGCAGTGATCCGCGGACAGCCAGTGTATCGTGCCCTTGATCTTTCTGCCGTCCGTCGGCATACCGTTGCCCGTTTCAAGATCGGCGGTGCAGTGTACCTCCGTCACGTTTCCGTCATCATCCGTCTTTATCTCGGTGCACTTGACGATGTAAGAGCCCATGAGCCTTACCTCGCCGTCCGGCTTCATACGGAAAAACTTGGGAGGCGGATCGGCGGACACGTCGTCGCGGTCTATATAAATGTGCTTTGAGAACGGCACCTTTCTTGTTCCCGCGTTTTCATCGTTCGGATTGTTCGGCAGATCGAAATATTCGACACGTCCGTCCTCGTAATTGTCAATCACTACCTTTACGGGATCGAGTACGGCTATGCGGCGCGTCGCCGTTCTGTTCAGCTCCTCGCGCACGCAGTAGTCGAGCAGACCGATGTCTACGAGGCTGTTCGATTTTGCAACGCCCACTCTGTCTATAAAGTCGAGCACGGAGCCCGGTGTGAAGCCCCTTCTGCGCAGACCGCAGAGCGTGGGCATACGCGGATCGTCCCATCCGTCGACGAGACCGGTCTCGACTAAGTGACGGAGGAAGCGCTTGCTCATGACCGTGTGCGTGACGTTCAGGCGCGCGAATTCTATCTGTCTCGGCTTCGACGGCAGATCGACGTGGTCGCGTACCCAGTTGTAAAGCGGTCTGTGATCCTCGTATTCAAGCGAGCAGAGGCTGTGCGTTATGCCCTCTATCATATCCTGTATCGGATGCGCAAAGTCGTACATCGGGAATATGCACCATTTCGTGCCCTGCCTGTGATGTTCAACGTAGCGGATGCGGTATAAGACCGGGTCGCGCATATTGAAGTTGCCGCTGCCGAGATCTATTTTTGCGCGGAGCGTGTATTTTCCCTCGGGGAATTCGCCCGCTTTCATACGCCTGAACAGATCGAGGCTTTCCTCTTTGGGTCTGTCGCGGTAGGGAGACCTTGCGGGCGTGGTAAGGTCGCCGCGGTAGTCTCTGAATTCATCGGCGGAGAGCTCGCAGACGTACGCGTCGCCGTTCATTATGAGCTTTTCGGCAAGCTCGTACTGAATGTCGAAATAGTCTGAGCCGTAATAAAATCTGTCGCCCCAGTCAAAGCCGAGCCAGTGTATGTCCTCTTTTATCGCGTCGACGAATTCCGTATCCTCTTTCGCGGGGTTCGTGTCGTCCATCCGGAGATTGCACTCGCCGCCGTATTTAAGCGCCGTGCCGAAATCTATGACCATAGCCTTGCAGTGGCCTATGTGCAAATATCCGTTCGGCTCCGGCGGGAAGCGCGTGTGTATCTTCATTCCGGGATTGTTCAGCAGATCCTCATCTATAAAATCGTGTATAAAGTTAGATGTTTCCATTTATATGCCTTTCAGTTGTTTATTTGAGCAGCTCGATACAGTTGTTTATACGCTGTACCGTTTTGTCCTTACCGAGGATCTTTATCACCTCGTACAGATCCGGGGAGTTCTGCCGTCCCGTCACCGCTATGCGGATAAACGACGCGACGTCGCCGACGTGACCCTTGTATTTCTCCGGCTCTTTTTTGTATAGCTTCGTTTCGCGGGCGTAGCCGATCTGCTCGGCTATGTCCTTGCACTTATCAAACCACGCGGTCTGGTCGTCCTGTTCGTCATACGTTTCAACGAATTTTGTAAGCGCGGTCTTGATATCCTCTTTGTCCTTATCCTCGGGCATTTTGTCCTCGCGGCAAAAATATCTGTCGTAGAAGAACGCCATGTAGGGCTTAACGTCCGCCCACGTTGCAAAATCCTTTCTCGGCTTTGCGCCGCCTCTGCCTATCGCAAGTATCTTCTGCGCGTACTCGGGCTTTGCGGTGAGCGTCATATAAAAGAAGTTGTCTTCTTCCTTTGCGTACTCGACAACGCCGTTATAGACCTCGGCGGCCGTCATTTTGCTTATCACGTTCTTTGAAACGTCGTTTAATTTCTCCGTGTCGAACAGACAGCCGGACGCGCTCATTTTTTTGATCGAAAACGGGAAATCGCGCCAGTTTTTGTCCGGATTCTGCATATGCCACTCCTCGAAATTGGAGTTCAGAAGCGTCATTACGTACTCGTTTACCGCAGGGACGGAATAGCCCATTTTGCGGTAATCGTCAAGATTTGCGCCCATGTCGCGCTTGGAGAGCTTCTTTTTGTTGCCGTTTTCGTCCAAGCGCATAAGCTGGGCGATGTGCATATATTTCGGCAATTTAAATCCGAGATAGCGGAAAAGCATTATATGCTTCGATAAGCTCGGCAGCCATTCCTCTCCGCGTATGACGTGCGTCGTGCGCATAAGGTGGTCGTCTATCGCGTGGGCGAAGTGATAAGTCGGTATGCCGTCCGATTTCAGAAGCACGACGTCCTCGTCGTTTTCGGGTATCTCAAGCGGACCTTTTACAAGATCGGTGAATTTTATCTTCTTTTCGGGGTCGCCGTCAGCTCTTGCAAACAACGCGAATTTGTGGCCGGCGGCAAGCTCTTCCTCGACCTGCTCCATCGTAAACTGCCGGCGGGCTATCATGGCCTCGCGGCGAGCCTCCGCGTCCTGCTCCCAGTTCACGCTCTTTATCTCGGCCTTTTTGTCGGCGGCTTTCAGCTCGTCAAGCTCCTCGTCGGTCGAAAACACGGGGTACGCAACGCCGTCCTGCACTAACTTTTTCGCGTAAACGTGGTAAATATCGACGCGCTTGCTCTGCGTGTAGGGGCCGTACGCGCCCTTGTCGCCGTCGGCGGTAACGCCCTCGTCAAAATCGAGACCGTAATATGATAATATCTTCGTTATGAATTCGGCCGCGCCCTCAACCTCGCGCCTGGAATCGGTGTCCTCGATGCGCAGGTAAAACACGCCGCCCGACTGATGCGCGAGCCGCTCCGCGACCGTGGCGGGGAAGAGCCCGCCGAAATGGAAGAAGCCCGTCGGCGACGGAGCGATCCTCGTCACCTTCGCGCCCTCAGGCAAATTTCTTTCCGGATATTTCGCCTCCAGGTCCTTTGGCGTCAAAACGACGTCCGGAAAAAGCATATCCGCTAATCTGTTGTAGTCCATATATTTCTTCCTTACAGTATTATTCTTATTTATTATACAACAAAATATAATAAAAATCAAGTGGTAAAATGAAAAAAAGAATCGGGGAAAACCGCAAAAAGAAAGGCGGGACCGTCTGTCCGTGACGGTCCCGCCATGTGTTTTACCAGCTTGAAAGCGGTTTTGTGAAATCCGGGTCGGTGGGGATCCTTACGCCCTCGCGGTAGAAGCCTATATGATATTTTACCATAAGATCGTACAGGCTTTTCAATTTTCCGCTTGAATCATCGTCCCATTTGAGTATGAGCTCCGCGTATTTTACCTGAAGCGACGATTTTTCCACGTTCGGCTTATGCTCGTCGTCCGCGGCGTCGTACGCCTTTTGCCACAACTCCAAATACTCGTTCATCTTTTCCTGCTTCTGCGCCTTTGTCTTTGCGCCCTCGAACAAAACGGTCTTGTCAAGCGCGTCGTATATGCCCATGTGCTTGTTTACGGGTTTATCCGATACCCTGTCAATATACTCGCGTATGTACTGCCAGCCGTCGCCGTAGTAGCCCTGCAAAAAATCGTCCATGCACTCGTAGTACTGCTCGCGCGTCATGTCCGGATCCCACATCACCTTTGACAAAAGATACGCGCGCAGCTCTCCGAACTCGCCCGAAAAGCCCTGACCGTTGCCCTGTTCAAACAGTCCGATTACGTTGTGATCGACGAAAAATCTCACGTTGTCGTACAGAACTTTCAGATTCGGGAACGGATTTACGTAGTATAAAAAGTCAGTCGTGTAGTCCCAGATAAACAGATTGCTGCATATTTTAGACCACGCCTCTATATCCGCGGCGAATTCCTTGTTTGATCTGCAATTGCTGTCAAGCGTGTGCGCGAAGCAGCATTCGATCGAGCAGAGGCGGATTATCACGTTGTCCGCCGGTTTTATGTTTTTCGGCGCTTTTCTCGTGTATCTGTACGCGAGAGTGTCCACGTAAACGCCCGGAAATTCGTCCTTTATGTCGTTCGCTATCTTGTTTACGAACGTCAACAGCGACCCCATCGGCGTGCCTTCTTCGTCGTCTATCTTTTTGCAGTTCTCGCATTGACAGCCGAGACCGTCCGCGTAAGAATCGTTCTGCGAGACGGATATTATCTTCGCGTCGGGATTATCACGCAGCAGTTTTCTCACGTTGCCGAGCACCTTTTCGTAAACCGCCGGGTCGGTCAGACACGGCTGGACGTTCGGCGTTTTCGGAGTGTCCGCAAGCAGGGGCAGGGAATGGACGAACTGCCCGGCGTAAGAGATCATCTCGCCGCGGCCGTCCATTTTTCTGTTTATCGAACCGTTTATCTTCCGCTTTGCTGCGAACGCTGCGGTGAACGTATCATACCAGAACGTGTCGCGGTTTATGAGCTTCGGTGAAAACGTGACGCACGTATCGGCTTTTATATCTATGTGTTTAGAATATTTTACGTCCTCGAATTTTGAGGAGTAAAACCTCCACCCGACCATATCTTCAAGAAAGCTGTAAACGGCGTACATCGCGCCGGTGCTCGTCTGTCCGGTGAGGTACAGTCTCCCGCCGTCGAATACTATCGCGTAGCCGTTGTTTTTCAGGTCTTTACATTCGTCCGCCACCTTCTGCGTGTCGCGGTCGGTCTTGCCTACGCATATCTCGTGCGCAAAGCGCTGTGTCGCGGGCATCGCGGGTATTTCCATATCCGTCGCGCGCCTTATGTATTTCGATAAATCCTCCGCGGCGTTGCTTATCGTTTTGTCGCCCGGCTCGTAGACTATCGTGTATTCCGATATATCCACTCCGCCTATCGTCAGTTTCTTTACGTGCGCTCCGTCCCATTTCATTTCATATTCCTCCGTTTCCGCCGGTTCTGTTTCGGTCTCTGTCTCGGTTTCTGTTACCGTCTCCGTCTCTTTTTCAGTCTCCGTCGCAGTTTCGGGCGGTTTTACCGCGTTTGTGCAGGCGGTGAGCAGAAATAAAGCGGATAAATGCATACATAATATGGTTTTTTTCATCTTATTATCTTATATATAAGCGGGCGTTTTTCGGGCTTTTCGTCGCCGAATTTGACGGCCGATCTGAAAACGTCCTCAGCGTCCTTTATCTTTGAAACGTCGGAGGTGTGCAGATAACAAAGCGCCTCGCCTTTCTTTACCTTGTCGCCCGGTTTTTTGCACAGCACTATGCCCGCCGCCGGGTCGATCTTGTCCTCCTTAGACGCGCGTCCGGCGCCTAAGATCATCGCGGACGTACCTATAAGCTCCGCGTTCGTCTCCGTCAGATACCCGTCCTTATCGGATAACACCGGGTACATAAGCGGTGCGGACGGCAGATACGACGTGTCGTCTATACATCTGACGTCGCCGCCCTGCGCGCCGAGCCATTCCCTCATTTTGTTAAGCGCGGCGCCGCTGTCTATCGCCTCGACTACAAGCTTCTTTGCGTCGTCGACCGGTATTTTTTTGAAAAGCGCGACCATTTCGGAGGACAGCTCAACGCAAACGTCGTATAATTCGTCCTTCTGCTCGCCTTTCAGCACCTGTATGGATTCCTTTACCTCAAGCGCGTTTCCGATATTGTTGCCGAGAGGGACGTTCATATCGGTCAAAACAGCCGTGACGTTCCTGCCGCACCCGCGGCCTATCTTCACCATATTGTCCGCTAAAATTTCAGCGTCTTCCGTCGTTTTCATAAACGCGCCGCTGCCGTATTTGACGTCAAGCACTATGTTTTTCGATCCCGCGGCGAGCTTTTTGCTCATTATGCTCGACGTTATAAGCGGGATAGAGTTGACGGTCGCCGTCACGTCGCGCAGGGCGTACAGCTTTTTGTCCGCGGGCGTTAAATTTCCCGTCTGACCTATAACGGCTATACCGATGCGCTTTGACTGCGAAATGAATTCTTCTTCGGATAGCGAGGTGCGGTAGCCCGGTATCGCTTCCAGTTTATCCACCGTGCCGCCCGTGTGTCCGAGGCCGCGGCCGGACATTTTAGTCACCACGCCTCCGAGGCTTGCGACGACCGGCGCGACGATAAGCGTCGTCTTGTCTCCCACGCCGCCCGTGGAATGCTTATCGGCGGTAAGCTCGCCGAACATGGACAGATCGAGCGTGTCGCCGGATTTTGCCATACATTCGGTCAAAGTCACCGTCTCCGCCTCCGTCATGCCGCGGAAATATATCGCCATACAGAGCGCGGACGCCTGATAATCCGGTATCTCGCCCTTCGTATAGCCTTCTATGAAAAAGCTTATCTCCTCCTTTGTCAGTTCTTTTCCGTCGCGCTTTTTTTCAATTACGTCGTACATCCTCATGGTATTTTCCTCCTATTTTATATTATCGGGTTTAAAAGATAAGGGCAAAAGCTCGCCGAGAGTTTTTTTGATAAACGTAGTTTTGCTTTTCATTATAAGTACGGGGAAATCGTCCGGGCAGAACTCGCGTAAAACTTGTCTGCAAACGCCGCACGGCGGGCATAAGCCCTTTATGACGCCGCCCTTTCCGCCGCAGACGGCAAGCATGGTAAACTCGCGCTCGCCCTCGCTTGTCGCTTTGAATACCGCCGTGCGTTCGGCGCAGACGGACGGACCGAAAGCCGCGTTTTCCGTGTTGCAGCCCGTGTAGACCTTTCCGTTTTTGCACATCAGCGCGGCGCCTACGTTAAAGCCGGAATACGGCGCGTATGAATTTTTCATCGCCTCGTAAGCCGATTTGCAAAGCTCCTTTTCGGTCTTCGTCGGCTTTATGACGTCGGATAAAAAGCTCACACCGTCTCCTCTGTACGTACTGTCAAGATACTCCGCTGCGGTCGCGGCTATATCGCAGAAACCGCGCCGTGTGCCGAGATTTACGGGGTTTATGTTTTTGCCGTACATTATCATGGGTACGTATTCGCGGCTGTGGTCGGTGTGAGAATCGCCTGGGTCGCAGCCGTGGTCGGCGGTGATTATCAGCACGTCGTCCTCCTTCATTTTCGCGGTAAACGACGGCAGCCAAAAATCAAACTCGGAGAACGCCGCGGCGTACCCGTCAACGTCCTGCCTGTGACCGTAGAGCATATCGAAATCGACGAGATTTACAAAGCAAAGCCCCTCAAAATCAAGGTCGAGCGCGTCGAGCGCGACCTTCATGCCCTCGGTATTTCCGTGCGTTATAACGTGCTTCGTCACGCCCTGCCCCGCAAAAATGTCGTTGATTTTACCCACGGCGTAAACCGTTTTCCCGTCCTTTTGCAGCGCGTCAAGAAGCGTTTCGGCGGGCGGGAGAAGGGAAAAGTCGCGTCTGTTCGCCGTGCGAACGAATTTGCCGTCGACGGTGATGAACGGCCGCGCTATAACTCTGCCCACGGCGTGTTTGCCCCTCAGTATTTTCCTTGCTGTTCTGCAATATTCATACAGCTGTTCAAGCGGCACGACGTCCTCGTGCGCGGCGATCTGGAAAACGCTGTCCGCCGACGTGTAGACTATCAGCTTGCCCGTTTTTATGTGCTCCTCGCCGTAATCGTTTATCACCACCGTGCCGGAATACGGCTTGTTGCAGAGCACGCCGCGCCCCGTCGCCGCTTCAAACTCTTTTATTACCTCGTCGGGAAAACCGTCGGGGTACGTAGGCAGCGGCGCGGGGGATACCACGCCGGCAATTTCCCAATGGCCTATCGTCGTGTCCTTGCCCATGGACCGCTCCTGCAAACGCGCGACGGCGGCGAGAGGCTTTTTCTCTGACGGCAGATAATCCTGTCCGTCAATATTGCCGACTCCCATGCGCTTCATGCTGTCAAATCTGAATTTATCCGATCCCGAGATCCGCTGCAGGGTGTTGCAGTCCTTGTCGCCGAATAACGGCGCGTCCGGCTCCTCGCCTATGCCGAGCGAATCGAGAACTATTATAAATACGCGTTTCATTAGTTTGCCCTCAAAGTTTGAGCGCCGTGTTAAGCGCCAGCTCCATCATCGCCGTAAACGAGACGCGCCTCTCCTCGGACGTCGTCGTCTCACCGGTTATTATGTGGTCGGAGATCGTGCATATCGCAAGCGCGTTTTTGCCGGCGCGCGCCGCGTTCATATAGAGCGCCGCCGCCTCCATTTCAACAGCCATAACGCCCATTTTGCGCCACGCGGACGGAGTGTAAAACGCGTCCGGCGCGCCCTCCGTGTCGTTATAAAACGTGTCGGAGGACAGAATGTTTCCGACGTGTATCTTCAACCCCTTTTCATCCGCCGTATCGGCGCAGGCTTTAAGCAGCTTATAGCTGCAAATCGCCGAAAAAGCGCCCGGTAAATGGTATTGATGCGCGTAATTTGAGTTTGTGCACGCGCCCATGCCTACGACTATGTCGCGGACCTTTATCTTCTCGTCAAGCGCGCCCGCGGAGCCGACGCGGATTATGTTTTCCACGCCGAAAAAGTTATATAATTCGTATGAATAAATGCCGATGGACGGCATACCCATGCCGGACGCCATAACGGATACGCGCATACCCTCATATTCGCCCGTGTAGCCCTGTATGCCGCGCACGTTGTTTACAAGGGCTGAGTTTTTAAGATATTTTTCCGCTATAAGCTTGGAGCGCAGCGGGTCGCCCGGCATAAGCACGGTCTTTGCAAAATCGTCGGGCGTCGCTTTTATATGCGGTGTCGGATAATCTGCCATGATATACCTCTTATTTTTCAAGCGCTTTCGCAAGCTTTACCACGCGGCTCGTGCCTAAGCGCGAAGCGCCGAGATTTATGAAATCCTCCGCGTCGGATAGTGATGAAATGCCGCCCGCGGCTTTGATTTTTAAGGTCGGTCTACAGTATTTTTTCATCAGCATAACGTCCTCTTTCGTCGCGCCGCCCGTTGAAAATCCCGTGGACGTTTTTATATAATCAGCGCCGGATCCCGATACCACGCGGCACATCTTTATTTTTTCCTCTTCCGTCAAAAGGCACGTTTCGATTATGACCTTCAACAGCCTGCCGCCGCACGCCTCTTTTATCGCCTTTATTTCATCAAGGACCTTGTCGTAAAGCTTATCCTTTACCCAGCCGATATTTATCACCATATCCACCTCGTCGGCGCCGTTTTTCACCGCGTCCGCCGCCATAAAGCACTTTGCCGCCGTAGTATCGTAACCGTTCGGGAAGCCTATAACGGTGCAGACGGCGAGCTTATCGCCCGCGTAATCCTTCGCCTGCTTAACGTAGCTTGCCGGTATGCAGACGGAGGCAACGCCGTATTTTATACCGTCGTCGCACAGCGCCTTTATCTGCTCCCACGTCGCCGTCTGCGAGAGAAGCGTATGGTCGCATTTTGACAGAATTTCTTTTATTTCCATAGTCGTCCTCATCCTTTCTTTTATCTGATATCGATTATATCATAAGGATAAAATATTTTCAAGGGGTTATTGAAAGTAATTTTATATTGTGACTTGATTTTTTATCACTTATGTGGTAAAATGCAGGTATCTCAAATCACAGGCGGTATTATTATGAAATATAAATTCGGTACTATGAAAAAAGGCGTAAAAAATCTGATAACCGACGTGCCGGGCGTTCTCGTCGGGCACTGCACGTTATCGGACGGCGATATACAAACGGGCGTAACGGCGGTAATCCCGCATAACGGCGACATATTCCATGAAAAATGCCCCGCCGCCTGCCACGTCATAAACGGCTTCGGCAAAAGCGCGGGACTTATGCAGATAACGGAGCTCGGATGTATCGAGACCCCGCTCATCCTCACGAACACGCTGAGCGTCGGCACGGCTTTCACCGCGCTTGTCAAATATATGATGGAAAGAAACGAGGGCATAGGCGGCAAAGAGGGTACCGTCAACCCCGTTATACTTGAATGTAACGACGGACATTTGAATGATATAAGGGGGCTCCACGTTAAAGAAGAGCACGTTTTCGCGGCTTTATCCGCCGCGTCGGATACGTTTGCGCAGGGCGCCGTCGGCGCCGGACGCGGTATGACGTGCTACGGCTTGAAGGGCGGCATAGGCTCCGCGTCCCGCCTGATCGAGCGTGCGGGGAACACCTACACTCTCGGCGCGCTCGTTATGACGAATTTCGGCTCGCTGTCCGATCTTGTCATATGCGGCGATAAAGTTGGCGCAAAGCTGACGGGCGAGGCGGAGGAGACGAAGGGCTCCTGCATAATGATCCTCGCGACGGACGCGCCGCTGTCGTCAAGGCAGCTGTCGCGTATCAGCCACAGAGCGCAGAACGGTCTTGCAAAGACCGGCGCGATAACGAGCGGCGGAAGCGGTGAGGTCGTCCTCGCATTCTCCACCGCCAATAAAATGAAACCGGCGGAGAGTATCTGGGATTTCAGCACCTTGAACGATAATATGCTCGACCCGTTCTTCCGCGCCGCAGGCGAGTGCGTTGAAGAATCCGTCATCCGCTCGATGTACGAGGCGGAGGAGGTCACCGGCTTCAAAGGGCATAAGCGCGAAGCGCTTAAAAATCTTGTAGATATAAATATAACCTGACGAAATCAAATATAACTTGCCGCAGGCAAATATAACTTGCAAAGCAAATATAACTTGCCGCAGGCAAATATAACTTGCGAAGCAAATATAACTCAAAAACCGACCCGTTTTACCGAGCCGGTTTTGTCTTTATCTGTGGAATTCCTGCAGTCCCGGGACGTCGTTGTTTTCTCGCTCGTCCTCGTAGTTGTAGTCCTCTTTTATACGGAGATTGAGTTTATCGCCCGCGATTATGAGGTATATATCCATTGTGGATATGCCCTGCACGAGGTTTACGTTCGTCGTCGTGCCGAAGCCGAGCAGACCTCCCAAAACGAAGCTCGCACCGGATTTTACGCCGCCGGACGTTATTTTGCCCATCGCCAGACTGTACGTCGTGTATATCGTTCCGCTTATCTTGCCGCCGAAACCGCCCACGCCGGCTGACGGGCTGTTGTCGCCCTCGGGCTTATCGGGAGGACCGAGGAGCCGGAAGCCGAGATCCGTTCCCGTGTACGCCGTTATATCGCGCCCGGTCTTGTTCACTCCGAATTTCGCGCCGGAGACCTTGTCCTTCATCGTCACCGTAAAATTGCCTCTGTTATCGATCGAAAGACTGCCTATGCCCACGTTCGCCGTGCCGCTTACCGTTCCGTCAGCGCCGACCTCGATCCCGAGATTCTGATTCGATATGCTTGCCGACGTGCCGCTCAAAAGTCCCACCTTCTGCTCGGAGAAGTGCACCGCTGACTGTCCTCGCGCACAGTACAGATCGAGAACTATCGCCTTGTTGACGACGTTCGGGTCGGCGACCATCGCGGAGTATTTCACCCTCTGCTCGGGCGTAAGGCTGTTCCAGAATTTTATTCTCTCCATCGAATCGTTGAAGTTCGGGGGGAGAGGCGCGGGACCTATGTAATCGGGGTTGTTGTCTCTCCAGTACTGCGACCAGATCTGCTCAAGCGCCGGGAAATTGCTCGTTCCCTCGTAGCCCGCCTGGCTGTGCAGGTCAACGCCCAGCACGTCGTCCGTTATTTTTCTTATATCCGGTATTTCGATATCCGCGGACATATCCGCGGACGGACGCACCGCTTTGTTAGACAGTATGAATTTCGGATAATTCGGTACGTTGCCCGTCTGCGCGCCGCTGCCTATGCCCTCGTGCGTCTGCACGCCTATCATCAGATACGGCTCGGCGAGTATCGGCACGCAGTAGGCGAAGAACGCGTTTTCCGCCACGCACAGGCCCTGGTCCGCCGTGACGTTAAGCGTTATTTCACGCCTGTAGTACTGGTACTGTTCCTTATCTGCGATCATACCGAGCAGGGCGTTGGAATACATATAATAGTCGCGTAAAACGTCGGCTATTTCGCCGTACGCCTTGTTTCTTACCGTACCGTTAGTTCTTAGCGCCGCTTTTATCTTCGATACTATAAGCGTAGATTCGCTTGAGGTGAACGCTATGGATTCGTTTCCCACAACGCGCTCAAGGAAGAACTGAAGCGCGTACGTAAGGCCTTCCATGGATTCAAAATTTATGCTTTCAAGCTGTTTCTGCGTGTTTGCAAGGTACTTTGATATAAGACCCATTACGTCTTCCATGTCGCTGTTGTCAAGTACCTCGTCCATTTTGGCGCGTATGTCCTTTACCTTCCACTCGCGGTAGTCGTCTAAAATATCCATCCAGAATATCTCCTGCTCGTAGGATATCACGCGCTCCGCCTCCGTCAGCTTTTCCTTTTTCAGCTTGTCGCCGAAAGCGGACAAAAAGCCCTTTGCAAGGTCGGTCACACTGTCGGAATTTATGAGGATATTATATATTTTTCCAAGCTCTTCTATATCTTCTTTATAGAAACTTATCGCGCCCGTCAAGTACGCCTTTGCGTTTTTGAGTATCGGCTCAGCTGACGCTAACCAGTCCTCGGGATTGTACGGCACGGCGCACGCGCCTATATCTACGGTCTTTCCCGCAAGCTCGTTTGCGGGGTTGAAGCCGGAGCGGTTGACGGAAAAGTCCATAAGAGACGAGACCGTGTACTTCTTAAACACCTCGCCCGCGAAATCCCAGTAATCCGGGCGCAGCTTTATCATATCGTAAACCACGCGGATGGAGGACGTATAGCCATCCCTCGCACCCTTTATCATGCAGTCGAACGCGTTTACGTAGTCTTTTTTCTGTAAGTGAGAAAACATCATAGCCTGATACGCGGGGCCGCTGTAGCCGTCTACGGTTATGCAGCGGTTGAGATACGATAACGCCTTGTCCGGCTGATCGAGCTGTATGCAGATATTGCCCGCGTGAACGTACAGCTCCTCGCGCGTCGGGTCGAGCTCAAGACCGTGCTCACAGATCAGAAGCGCCTCTTCAAGTCCGTCGCGCATTCGGAGATGCGTAACGAGCGAAACGAGCGCGGAGACGTTGTCCGGGTCCTTCATGCACGAAAGACACGTAAGATAATACGACATAGCCGACCTGTTCGCCAGAAGCAGAGTGCTTGACAGGTTGTTCAGCATCATCGACTCTCTCTGCGCTTCCGTCATGCCGTTTACGAGACCCGTGGGGGAGAAGCCCTCTATTTCAACGTCGTTGTCGTTTTTCAGCTTCGTGCCGCATTTTTCGCAGAATTCCGCGTCACCCGGATTTGTGTGCTTGCACGACGGACAGACTACGGATTCCGCGTTTATCGACGACAGCCTTACCGCCGAGCCGTGGAACGCTTCGGACGGAAGCGTGAGCGACAATTCGCTTGCCGGTACGCCCTCAACGGCCTCGCCCATCGTCGTCACCGGCTCGTTCCGGGACGCCGCGGTGTCAACGAGAGACAAAGTGCCGTCCGCCTTAAGGACTATCTTTTGCGTGCCGCCCGCCTTGACTTCTTTACCCGTCTTCGTGTCCGTCACCTTTATATCCATGTCGGACAGCATCTGAAGAATATCGGGGTCGTCCCCGGCTAAATATTCGGTAAACGTCAGAAGCTTTTTCGCGCCCTTCCTCTCGGTCAGATCCATCATGTGATAGCTCTGCTCCGAAAGCTGTTTGACAAAGTCGGCGACGGCCTGCCGCTGTTTTTCGCTCGGAGACACGGGCTCGTCAAGCGTAAGAACGTTGACCCCGGAAAACGCCGCCGTATCGAGCCGGGGCTTAAAGAACCACAGGCGGAAATACCATAAAAGGAATATTCCGACGGCGAGTAACACTGCGAGAGCCGCGCCTAAAATGATGAAAAGCGTTCTTTTCTTCTTTTTCGTCATTTTGCGCTTTTCTTTTTTCTTCTCCGGCTGACTTTCCGCCTGTACGACCGGCGTCAGAGCCGCGCCGCACCTCGGACAGTGCCGCTCGCTTCCTTTCAGCGGCGCGCCGCAGTAGGGACATTGATAGGCGTAGGTATTCAATATAGTCTCCTTTCCGTGATAAGATCACTTGGAAAAATCGGGGAACTCTATCGTACGTCTTTCTTTTATTGATATTTCCGATAAAGGAGTTACCGCCATCCAGCAGGCGGCGTCCTCGACGGTTATCGGGAAGGGTTTATTGTCAAGTATACATTCGGCGAATTCGTTATAAACGAGGTAATCCATACCGCCGTGGCCGCCCTTTACGCCGTCGTGCAGGAATTTCTGCCAGACGGGATGCTCGTACTGCTCAAAATACGTGTCGGCGTTGTTCCAGTGCTTCGCCCAGTCGAAGTGCATGAATTCGTTGTGGTCGCGGTCGAGATATATGTAATTTCCGTCCTCGCAGTACATACCGCGCGTGCCTTGTATCGTAAAGTTGCGGCTGTACGGGCGGGGAAGAGTGGTGTCGAGCGTGAGCGTTATGAGCTGACCGTTCGAACACTCGATTATCGTCTTTATGACGTCGCCCTGTTTGAATTTGAATTCGGCGAGAGATCTGTCGACGTTTTCATGTATCTTTGCGTAATCGTGCAAACCCGCGGACTTCGTCGCAAGGCTCGTGAGCGAGGCGAAGCGGTTGCCTCTGTTTATGTCAAGTATCTGTGCTATCGGGCCCAGATCGTGCGTCGGATAGTTTTCGCAGTTTCTGTTTTTGTAGTTTTCAAGTCTGTAATGGCGGTTTTCGCGCCCGAAAAGCACCTCCGTGCGAAGGTCATGTCTGTAACCGCCCTCACAGTTGACTATCTCGCCGAAAAGGCCGAGTGAGACCATGTTCATAACGAGCATTTCGTACCTGCCGTAGCAGCAGTTTTCAAGCAGACAGAACGGCGTGCCCGTCTCCTTCTGCACCTTTACGAGCTCAAAGCAGTCGGATACGGAGTACGCGCCTCCGACCTCGCAGCCGACGGCGATACCGCGCCTCATCGCCTCAAAAGCTATCTTTAAATGATCCTCCCAGCCGGTGATTATGAGCACCGCGTCGGGCTTTTCGTCAAGCACCTTTTCCCATTCCGTAAAGCCCAGCGGCTTTTTGCCCGTGTTTTCCTCCACGCACTTTACACCGGCCTCGGTTCTGTCCGCGTACCTGTCGCAGACGGCGATTATATTGTAGTTTTCCATTTCGCACAAGAGCGGGAGCATGAAATATCCTCTTGATCCGAGACCTATGACGCCGATGTTCAGTTTTTTCATTTCTGTTTTACGCTTACCTTCGCGGATATGCCGTCAACGGTTATTTTGCCGCTTCCGTCTCCGAATTTGTAAGCCTTTTCCTCCGTTTTTTCATAATTTATCCCGTTTGCCTCAAGCGACGCGGTCACCCCCGTCAGCTTCAAGGTAAAATCAGCTTTTGTTACGTTCAGTATCACGTCCGCGCTCGTACAGCTCACGTCGAGGTCGGCGATACCCTCCGCCTCCGCGGTCAGATCGCCCGATACGGATTTAAACGTCGTTTTACACAAAACGTCCTTAGTGCTTATTTCCGTATCGCCGGATACCGTGTTTACTTTTATTTCATTTGCTTTGCAGCCGACTAATTTGTTTGCGGCGGACACCGCGTCGCATCTTATCAGCTCCGCCGTCACGCCGTTCATATAAAGGCCGGCGGATACGTTGTTTACGTTTATCAGCTTGAATTCACGACCGGCGGGAACGTACACCGTAAGCTCCTTTTCGAGCTTTGACACGGCGGAGGAGCGCACCTTCAGCCCGGATTTGCAGAACTGCACCGTAAGCTTGCCGTCCTCGGACAGATACCTCATTTTCAGGCTTTCCGACAACGTCTTGTTTTCCGTCGCCTCTCCTATCAAATCGCTTTTTTTGTCAAGCGACGACGTCTCGGCTATCTTTATCCCGTCCCCGTCGTACGTTTCTATCTTTACGCTGCCGCTTATCCAGTTTATCTCTATTTCGTCTATCTCGCCCGTTATAACGGCGTTTGTCGCCGCCGTGTACTTACTTTCGTTATCGTAGCTTGAATAGCTCGTAACGGAGCAGCCCGCAAGCGACAGCAAAACAGCCGAGATTAAAAGTATGACAACAGCTTTTTTCACTTATTCGATACCCAACCTTTTATAAACTTCGTTCCATCTGTTTTCGTGTTCCTCGTCCGGTATCGCGGGGTAGAAACCGGCGCGCAGGTAGCTTTTTATCGCGGGCAGTCTGAAATCGTCGGTGGTAAGGTACGCCGTCTCCATACCCGCGGATATCAGCGTTTTTACGGCGAGGCCGCTCATAAAGGTGCCGACGCCGCGCCCCCTGAATTTTTCTCTGCACGCGACCATGTGGATATAGCCCTCTTTTTTCTCATGATCGCATATAACGGCCACCGTCGCCGCGGGCTCGCCGCCGTGCTCTATCATAAAGAATTTGTCGTATTCAAGCTCGCCGTGGCTGTACATACAACTGTAAAAGAAATCCTTATTCTCCCGTTTTTCCGTCAGCCCCTCGGCGACTGTGTCGAGCCACGCGTTAATATCCTTGTCGGAGCCGTCGAACGTGCGGACGGTAAATCCGTCCGGCGCCTTTATCTCGGGCGCTCCGCCCTTTTTCCATACCATTTTGAGCTGTTCCATGAAACACCTTCCTGTTCATCCTAATAATACCACATCGGAAACGTATTGTCAAGTAATGTTTTTAATTAGATTAAATAAAATATCGTAAAAGGTCTTGATTTTTATTGTATGATATGATATAATTTCCACATACTTTTGAAAGATCACAAAAAAATGAAAGACAAAACGAGGAAAAAAGAATATACCCCCGTAAGAGGGGATGAAAACCGCCGCTACAAGGCGGAGCATAACAAGGGGACCGCAAAGAAGTACGACGCGTCGTACTATTGGGGTTTTGCTCTGCGCGTCTTCTACCGCATAATACTTATCATCGTTACGGTCGCGCTGCTCTCCGTGTTCGGCGTGTATCTCACCGTCAATACGATAGCCCACGGCCCGTCGGAGACGGTGCGCAACACTCTCGTTCAGATGGCGCTGCAGTCATCCGCCGCGAAATGGGTACCGAATCTTTTCCTGTCGCAGGACGAGATAGACGAGATTATGAAAAAGAGCGAGGAGAAGGTCATAGAGGAGGTCGACGTTGTACCGGTCGACACGGGCGACGTTACGGGCCCCGTGATAATCCCGATCGACCCCGAAAACGGCGAGGCTGAGCCGCCCGATATATCCGACGGCATAGAGTACATAACAGACACCGCCGGGACTTTCCGCGCGTATATAATGATAGTACACGACCCGTCAAAGGTCTTTGTCGGCGTGTCGAGCAATAATTTCCCCGACGCGACAAGAGGGCAGAGGATATACGACGCCGCGGATAAATACAAAGCCATAGCCGCGATAAACGGCGGCGAATTCCAGGATACCGGCGGCGTGGGCTTGGGCGAGCGCCCGATTGGTCTTACGTACTCGCAGGGCAAATGCGTCTACAACGACGGAAAAAAGCGCACGTTCATAGGGATCGACAATAATAACAAGCTCGTCGTAGCGGAGTCTATGACGAAAGAGCAGGCGGACGCTCTCGGCATACGCGACGGCGTTTCCTTCCAGTCTGGCAACGTGCTCATAGAGACGAAGGACGGCGTTACGCTCCGTTATTCCGCGCCGAACAACACAGGCAAGGCGCAGAGAACGGCGATAGGGCAGAGAGCCGACGGAAAATTCATATTCATAGTAACGGACGGCAGATCGGCGTCCTCTCTCGGTGCGGATTACGACGATATAATAAATATGATGCTCAAATACGGCGCGATAAACGCCGGTATGCTCGACGGCGGCTCGTCCGCGATGATGTAGTACAGAAATTATATAAGCAAATTTAACGTAGATGAAAGCGAACTTGACGAATATCAGAAGCTCGGACTTGTAAACAAATACAAGGCGTTCACGCGGCCGAGGTATCTTCCCACGTTCTTTATGGTGGCGCCGTGATGAAAAAAGTATTCAGGTTCAGATGGACAAGTCTATTATTTTATATAGCCCTGTGTGTTATAATCGCCGCGGGGCTTATAGCCGTTATAGTCGTACAGCCGCCGGTAAGACAGTGGCTTGCGGATTTTGAAAATTCGTACGAGATGTACGACCCGAAAAATCAGATACAGAGTATTTTCGACGAATATTTTTCAAGCCCCGACGTTGACAAGCTGTTGAGCATGAGCGAGGACAGACCGACGTACAGCGCGCCCGACACGTACGAGGACGCGGTGAAAAGGTACGCCGAAAAGATAAACGGCAAAACTATGACGTACGGCTATCTCGTCGGTACGGATCAGAAGGTCATAAACGTAAAGGCCGACGGCAAGGTAGTGGCGCGGTTTTCGGTAAAGGAGACGGATACAAAGGAGTACAACGCCTTTATTTTCAAACTGTCAAGACCCGTTTACGAGCTTGACAAGGTCAATCTGTTTTTCGATAAGCCGACGGAATCCGTAAGCGTCATGCTGCCCGAGAGGTACACGGCGTACGCGGGCGAGGTCGAGCTCGGTGACGAGTACGTCGTATCGGCAGGCATAAAGGACGACGAAAGAGAAACCGTGCCGGACGGCGCGTTCTTGTTCACCTACAAGGTCTGTTCGATCTTTGGTCTTTACAACAAGCCGGTAATTACGGTAAAGGACAGAGACGGAAATGACGTTATACTTGATTACGACGAGGAAAAGAACCTCTATTCATGCAAATATGAATACAGCGAAGAACTGAAAGCCGAGTATTCGGAATACGTTTTGAAGGCGCTTGAGCAGTACGCGATATATATGCAGAACGACGCGAGATTCAAGACGGTCGCGCCGTATTACGACCCGGACACACAGCTTTATCGGGATATATACGAAAACCCCGGCAGCTTTGTCATGGAGCACGATGGATTCAATTTCCAGAAGGAGGAAACGTCTGAATTCTTCGACTACAAAGAGGTCATTTCCTGCCGCGTGAAGTTCGAGCATCACCTGACGCGAAAGAACAGAGAGGACTACATAGACAGGATAGATACGACGATATATCTGAGAAAAGTCGACGGAGAGTATAAGATATTCTATCAGGTAAGTCATTAAAATGA
Source organism: uncultured Ruminococcus sp. (assembly GCA_902797235.1). Classification (GTDB taxonomy): domain Bacteria; phylum Bacillota; class Clostridia; order Oscillospirales; family CAG-272; genus UBA1248. Next base: position 20,998 of record CADBSB010000146.1, read on the forward strand.
AGGGTCGCCGGAGGGCGGCCCTTTTTAAGTTATATTCGCCTGCGGCGAGTTGTATTTGGCTGACGCCAAGTTATATTCGCCTGCGGCGAGTTATATTTGCTTCGCAAGCTGAATTCGGCTGCGGGAACCCCCACCGCTCTCCGGTTCGCGGCGGGGAACCCCTTTCCGCCGAGCTATAGGAGGCGAATTTAATTTAGCTGAAAATCTTTGATTTTCAATTTAGCTGTAAGTCTGAAGACTTCAATTTAGCTGCGAGCGAAAGCGAGCAATTTAGCTCATATTTCATTCAATTCAAATGTGATTTGTGATAATTTAATAAAAAAATTTATAAAAAAAGCGTATGTTTTGCAATTTGACGGTAAGAAATTTTGCAAAAACACTTGCTTTTTTTTTATTTTTAGTATATAATATAACACCACTAACTAAAACGGGAATAGAGTTACAATGAAATCGTTAAAGAAAAAAGTTTCATCCGCGGTCTATAAAGGGCTTTTGCAGATAAAGCCCGATATATCACTTGACGAGGCGGAAATATCAACTTACCTCGCCTACCCGCCCGATCCGACGATGGGCGACCTTGCGCTGCCGTGCTTCAAGTTTTCAAAGGAGCTTCGCATGGCGCCTCCGGCTATCGCCGCAAAGCTGGCGGAGGGATTTGAATGCGAGGGCATAGCAAAGGCGGAGGCCGCCGGCGGCTATCTCAATTTAAAGATCGACCGCGGCGCGTTCTGCAAGAGCATATACGAAAGCGTAGTGAACGCGGACAAGCCGTACGGTTCATCCGACGCAGGCGCGGGCAAGACGGTCGTTTTGGACTACTCCTCGCCTAACGTCGCAAAGCCGTTCCATATAGGGCACTTAGGCACTACGGTGATCGGTCATTCGCTTAAAAAGATGCACGAGTTTGCCGGTTACAAATGTATCGGCGTAAATCACTTGGGCGACTGGGGAACGCAGTTCGGCAAGCTGACCGTCGCGTACCGCAAATGGGGCGACAAGGAAGCGGTCGAGCAAAAGGGCATAGACGAGCTCGTTGCGCTTTACGTCAGATTCCACGAGGAAGCGGAAAAAGAGCCGGAGCTGAATGACGAAGCCCGCGCGGCTTTCACCGCGCTGGAGCACGGCGACCCCGAAATAACGGCTCTGTGGCGCAAATTCATAGAGATAAGCATAGAAGAGTACAAAAAAACGTACAAACAGCTCGATATCGAATTCGACTACTACACGGGCGAGAGCTTCTATACCGATAAAATGCCCGCGGTCGTCGACGAGCTGAAAGAGAAAAACCTGCTCACGCTCGACGACGGAGCCTCGATCGTCGACCTTGAAGCGTACGGAATGCCTCCGTGCCTTATCTTAAAGCGCGACGGCTCGACGCTGTATCCGACGCGCGACATAGCCGCGGCTATATACCGCAAAAACACGTTTGACTTTGACAAGTGCATATACGTGACCTCAGCCGGTCAATGCCTGCACTTCGCTCAATGGTTCAAAGTCCTTGAGCTTATGGGCAGGGAATGGTATAAAGATTTAGTCCACGTACCTTACGGCACGGTGTCGTTAAACGGCTCCAAGCTCGCGACGCGTACCGGCAACGTGGTGCTGTTAAAGGATCTGTTTGCCGAGGCGATAGACAAAGCGGCGGCGATAATGGCGGAGAAAAATCCGGAGCTTGCGGGAAGAGCAGACGTCGCGGAATCCGTCGGCGTCGGCGCGGTGGTGTTCTACTACCTGTCATCGAACCGTATGCGCGACATAAACTTCGTACTTGAAGACGCGCTTAATTTTGACGGCAACACCGGTCCGTACGCGCAGTACACGTACGCGAGGACCTGCCAGATACTGCATAAGGCAAGCGGCTTTGAGGCGGGCGATTTCACACCGAACGACGATGAATTCGCACTCTGTAAAACCCTGTCCTTGTTCCCCGAAACGTTCGATTCCGCGCTTTCCGAATACGAGCCTTCGATAATAACGAGATACGTTTTGCAGCTCTGCGCGGATTTCAACAGATTTTATCATAACTGTCCCGTACTTACGGCGGAAACGGAGCAGCTTAAAGCGCAGCGTTTAGCGCTCGTACAAAGCGTCAACGTCGTGCTTGCAAACGCGCTTGAGCTTATATGCGTCCGCCACCCCGAAAAGATTTGATGATAAGGAGAAAATGATATGTCAGGACACAGCAAATGGAAAAACATAATGCACAAAAAGGAAAAGACGGACGCCGCAAGGGCTAAGGTCTTTACCAAAATAGGCAAGGAAATGGCGATAGCCGTACGCGAGGGCGGCCCCGATCCCGTGTCGAACAGCAAGCTCCGCGACCTAATAGCGAAGGCTAAGGCGAACAACGTCCCGAACGACAATATCGACAGGATCATAAAGAAAGCGTCGGGCGCCGACAGCGTCGCGTATGAAAAAGTCACGTACGAAGGGTACGGCATAGGCGGCGTGGCGGTCATAGTCGAGGCTATGACGGACAACAGAAACCGCACCGGCGGCGATGTAAGACATTACTTTGACAAATTCGGCGGCAATCTCGGTCAGACGGGCTGCGTTTCGTACCTGTTTGCCGACAAGGGCACGATAATAATGGAAAACGACGGCAAGATAAACGAGGACGAGGTCATGGAGGCGGCGCTTGAAGCCGGAGCCGAGGACTTCGACGTAACGGACGAGGCGTTTGAGATAACGACCGCGCCGGACGATCTCGGCGCCGTCACCGAGGCGCTCACCGCCAAGGGCTATTCGATAATATCCTCCGAACAGGAGAAGATACCGTCCATGTACGTAACGTTATCGGACGAGGAGCAGATAAGAAAAATGGGACTGCTCTTAGAAAAGCTCGATGAAAACGACGACGTAACGGACGTATGGCACAACTGGGAGAACGAAGAATAATACCTGACTGACAGTCGGAGGAAATATACAATGGATTTGATTTGGTTTGCGCCTGTCGGCGCGCTCCTGGCGCTTTTATTCGCGGGCTACAACGCCTTAAAGGTAAAACGCGCCGATGAAGGAAATGAAAAGGTAAGAAAACTGTCCGGCATAATAAAGCAGGGCGCCAACGCTTACTTAAAGCGTCAGTATAAGACGGTCGCCATATTCTTCGGCGCAGTCTTTGCGATACTTCTCATACTGTCGTTCATCAAGCCTGCCGGCAGAACGGAGGGACTTATAAACGGCTTTACACCGTTCGCGTTCTTAACCGGCGGCATCTTCTCCGGCTTATCCGGATTTCTGGGAATGAAGATAGCCACGTCCGCAAACGGCAGAACGGCGACGGCGGCGGAAAAGAGCCTCAACAGCGGTCTTCGCGTAGCGTTTTCCGCGGGCTCGGTCATGGGCTTCGTGGTCGTAGGCCTCGGCCTGCTCGACACGTCGTTGTGGTTCATATTACTTAAATATGCGTTCAAGCTCGATCCGGCGCAGTTATCGTCCGCTATGATAACGTTCGGCATCGGCGCCTCGACGATGGCGCTGTTCGCGCGCGTGGGCGGCGGCATATTCACCAAAGCCGCGGACGTCGGCGCCGACCTCGTCGGCAAGGTCGAAGTCGGCATACCCGAGGACGACCCGAGAAACCCCGCGACGATAGCCGATAACGTCGGCGACAACGTGGGCGATGTAGCCGGCATGGGCGCCGATCTGTACGAATCGTACGTAGGCTCGATAATTTCCGCCATGGCGCTCGCGTTCGGCGCGTTCGGCAACCCCGGCGAATCAGACGGCAATTCGCTTTTCGGCAAGATGATGATACCGCTTATTTTAGCGGTAGTCGGCGTCGTTTGCTCCGTCGTGGGTACGTTCTTCGTACGCTGCGGCACGAGCACGGATCAGAAAAAGCTGCTCGGCTCTCTGCGCCGCGGCACGTATATAGCCGCCGCTCTGTTTGCGGCTTGCGCGTTCCCCGTTGTATACTTTATACTCGGTAAAGAAAACCTCGGTATTTACGGCGCGGTCCTGTCCGGCCTTGCCGCGGGCGTCCTTATAGGATATTTCACGGAGTATTTCACCTCCGATACTTATAAACCGACGAAAAAGCTGTCCGAATCATCGAAAACCGGTCCGGCGACCATAATCATAAGCGGTCTTTCGCTCGGTATGAAGAGCGTTATCGCCCCGGTCGTCATAATCGCCGTTTCGATAATCGCTTCATTCGCGCTTTCCGGCGGTAACTTCACGATAGACGGCATGAACAAAGGTCTGTTCGGTATAGCTATATCCGCGGTCGGTATGCTTTCCACGCTCGGCATCACGCTTGCGACCGACGCTTACGGACCCGTCGCCGATAACGCGGGCGGTATCGCTCAGATGGCGGGCATGGACGAGGAGGTCAGAAAGAGGACCGACGCACTCGATTCGCTCGGCAACACAACCGCTGCCACGGGCAAAGGCTTTGCGATAGGCTCCGCGGCGCTCACGTCGTTATCGCTTATCGTCGCCTTCACGCAGAGAATAAATATGTTCGGCGATTTCAATTTCAGAATTGAAATAACAAACCCCGTGACGCTCGTAGGTATAGTGCTGGGCGCGATGCTCCCGTTCGTTTTCGCGGCGATGACGATAGACTCCGTCGGCGTAGCGGCGCAGAGCATAATAGAAGAGGTGCACAGACAGTTTACGACCGTAAAAGGTCTGCTTGACGGCACGGGAACACCGGATTACGCGAAGTGCGTCGATATATGCACGAAGCGTTCGTTAAAGCAGATGATATTGCCGTCCGTTTTCGCCGTCGTAGCGCCCATACTCATAGGCCTTATACTCGGTCCGGACGGAGTTACCGGTATGCTCTGCGGTGCGACGATCACCGGCTTCATGCTGGCGGTCTTCATGTCGAACGCGGGCGGCGCGTGGGATAACGCGAAGAAGTATATTGAATCGGGCAACCACGGCGGCAAGGGCAGCAGCGCCCACAAGGCCGGCGTCGTAGGCGACACGGTAGGCGATCCTTTGAAGGACACGAGCGGCCCCGCGATAAACATACTTATAAAACTCTTATCCATCATTTCGATAGTTTTCGCTTACATCATAATGAACTACCACATACTGCACCTGTGATATGATAAAAACAGATAAGATAAACACGGAGAAAAGAAATCCGAACACAAAAAACATAGATAAGCTCGATACGCTCGGCATGGTCACTCTCATGCACAAGGAGAGCCGCCGCGCGTACGACGCGATAGACGATATTTTGCCCGAGGTGGCGAAAGCCGTTGACAAGATAGCCGACGGCTTTGAACACGGCGGACACCTCTACTATATCGGCGCGGGGACGAGCGGCAGGCTCGGCGTGCTTGACGCGAGCGAATGCCCTCCCACGTTCGGTGTCGACGATACGCTCGTCGTCGGCATAATCGCCGGCGGCGATAAAGCGCTCCGCAAAAGCTCGGAGGGCGCGGAGGACAGCTACGAGACCGGATATAACGAGATAAAGGGCAGGAGCTTGACGGAGCACGACGTGCTCGTCGGCATAGCCGCGTCCGGCAGAACGCCGTACGTTTTAGGCGCGATGGCAGCCGCAAAGGAGGCGGGCGCCACGGTCTGCTCGATCTCCTCGACACCCGGCTCGCCCGTCGATCAGGCGGCGGACATAAAAATGTCGCCCGATACGGGGCCCGAGGTGATAACCGGCTCCACAAGGCTCAAAAGCGGCACGGCGCAGAAGTTGATTTTAAATATGCTCTCCACCTGCGCGATGATAAAGACGGGCAGAGTGTACGAAAATCTCATGATCTGCGTAAGGCCGACAAACGACAAGTTAAAGGCAAGATGCGCGAACATAACCGCGGAAATACTTGAAATAGAACCGGACGAGGCGTATAAGCTCCTGTCCGAGCACGATTTCGATATCAAAGAAGTAATAAAAACATTTAAGAAATAATTCAGTTCTCCTAACAGCCTCCCTCTCAGAGGGAGGTGTCACGCGGAGCGTGACGGAAGGAGTTTAACGCCTTAGCTTCTTTATTTTTTTTAAAAAAGGTGGTGATACGTATGGCAAACAAAACCGAAAAAGATATGTTTGATGAATTTGATTTTATGTATCGCCACAAGAATATAGTTAAGGAGCAGGAGCGGATAAAAGCGGAAGAAGAGGCAGAAAAAGCCGCCCTGGAGGCAAAGGAAAAAGCCGAAAAGGCGGCTTTGCTTTTGAAAGAAGAGCAAAAGCCTAATAAAAAGGATATAAAAAAGCCGGAAAAAAAGAAAAAACCGGCGAAAAAACCGCCCGAAAAGGTAAAAAAAGAAGAAAAACCGAAGGAAAGCACGGATAAAAAAGTCCACCCCGCATACGCCAAGCCGTATAAGAACGACAGGCCGTCGGACAGAAAAAGGACAGACACAAAAAAGCGCGCGGAGCTTGAAAAAAAGTACAAAAGAGAAGAAAAGCAAAACAAAAAAGCAAAGAGAAAGCAGGAAAAGGCGGAGAGGACCGCGGCGATTAAGGCGGCGCTGACGCGCTTTTCCGTCTACGCTCTCATATCGTTCGGCGCGGCGGCTGTTATATTCGGCATAAGCTTCGGCGTAACGCGTTTTCTGCTCGGTTTCAGGCGCGGCGTCGATCATAAAAGCATATCGTATCAGGTCGGGCTCGTTTCCGATACCGTGCGCGTACCGTATAACGATCTTATACGCGACGGCGTGCTTTATGTCTGCGGAAACGACATAGTGAATCTCTGCGGCTTCACGGTCACGGGCTCCGATAACGAGATAAAATACATATCGCCGGACGATGGAAACGACACGGTGATGTTCTACAAGGGAACGAATATCGCCGTGGTGAACAATAACGAGATAAGGCTTGAAGCGGACACGTACGAGATAGATAAAAAGCTTTATATTCCCGTAAGCTTCTTCACTTCGTACTCCACCGGGCTCGTGTTCGATTACACGCCGGAGACCGAGGAAAACCGCGCATCGCTCAAAGTTTATAAGAACATATTGAACGAATACGATCACAGAGTTACGGGCAATTCGGCGGTTTACGAGCCGGTCGCGTTCCGCATAAAGGAATTCAAAACGCTTGAAAGGCTGGATGAAAACTCGCTTAAAGACGAGATAGAGGACGCGACGTATAAGGTGGACGTCACCGCATATTACGACGCGATAAACCCGCAGCAGATATTCGGCTACATAAGCGTCATAAACAAGGATCACAGAGCGCTGTCTACAATACAGTACGGCGATCTCACTCAGGTCTGCATACAGTCGGAGAGCGTAGAGGAGCCGATAATGCTCCGCAGCATAGCCGCGCGTGCGCTTGAAGCGATGTTCTCGGAAGTCCGCGGCGTTGAGGGCTACGAGCGCTTCAACGTTTACAGCGGATACCATACGTACGAGGATTCGGCGCTGACAGATCCGTCGCTTGACGAAAGTCTTCTCGGTCTTTCGGTCGAGGTGTATTTCAACCCGAAGGAGGATTTCGGGGGTACAAATACGTATAAATGGTTTGTAAACAACGCCTATAAGTACGGTTTTATCATCCGTTATCCGAAGGATAAAACGGAGGTTACCGGCGTCGGCTTCCGTCCGTGGGTGCTCCGCTACGTCGGCAGATACGCCGCGACAAAAATGCGGAACGAAAACCTCTGCCTTGAAGAATTTATAGAAAAATACAATCTTGAACGCGTGCTTGAAATCAAAAAAACGTCGTAAGGTGTGATATGAAAACTGTAATGATAGTTGCCCTTATTTTATCCGTCCTGTTCGTTTTACCCGTAACGCTCGTATCGTGCGCCGGAAATACGGCGGTCACGGACACGGAAAGCGCAAAAGAAACGGAGCCGGAAACCGAAACCGAAACGGAAACGGAGCCGGTACAAACGGAGAAAAAAATGGTTTTGATAAACGATTCGGCGCCCGAGTTTTACATAGTCCAGACCGAATCCGGCTTCTGCACCGGAAAGGTCAACAGATTTGTTGACGCGATAAGCGCACGGTACGGCTGCCGGGTACCTGACGCGGCAAAATACGCCGTCACTTTTTCAAAGGACGAAAGCATAAACGGCTGGAAAATCGAGGCGAATGAGGACGGTATAAGAATATCCGCGAAAACGAGCGGATATATCGGCTGCGCCGTGGATGAATTTCTGCGCCGCTTCACATACGGCGGCGATATGACGCTCGCCGTGCCAGAAGATCTGTCCGTAAGCTACGATTACGATAAGGACAAAATAGATAATTCAAGCCTTTTGTCGTACATACCGTCGGACAAGGTAAAACTGCTCGATACCACGGGCGACGGCAAGATAATGTCGCCCGAATGGATAGAAAGCCTCGTTATAGTCGAGCTGCGCATAGTCACCGCGTCGATAGGCGGTCAGCTTAAAGACTCTTACGATCTGCTCGACTTTTACGCCGAAACGGGCGTCAACTGCCTGTGGCTCACGCCTATATACGAGTACGGCCCCGGCGGAAACGGCTACGGCAACGTCGGCGCCCATAAGATAGGCGAAAACCTCACCGGCACGTCCGATCAAGACGAGGGCTGGGAGGAGATGCGCAAATTTGTCGAGTACGCGCATAATAAAGGAATATATATATTATTTGACGTCATAACGTGGGGCGTTATGAAGGGCACGGAGCTTACGAAAGAGCACCCCGACTGGTTCTCCGGCGAGGCGTGGGGCAACGCGGCGTTCAACTGGAAAAATGAGGAGCTGAAAGAGTGGTTCATCAGTACCTGCGTTGAAAACATAGAAAAAACCGGCGCGGACGGCTTCCGCTGCGACTGCGAGCCGAATTACACGGGCTACGCCGTTTACGGAGAGATAAGACAGCGCCTTGCGGACAAGGGCAAATATATAATCATCATTTCCGAGGACGGCTCAAAAAGAAACAAAACGTACGATTTTGAGCAGGACGGCGTGCTCTGGTATTCAAAGCGCGACAGAGGCGGTGTTTACGCAAATCCGACAATATGGTTCGTCGACGGCGGACTTGATATTATAGACGCGGTCAAAAACGGCACGGGTCTCGGCAGCGCGGAGCTTCAAAGCAACTCAAAACGCGCGGGCAAGGCGAAGTATTATACGAACTGTATCACAAATCACGACTATCAGAAGCGAATAGTGCTCGGCAACAGACTGAACATCGGCTACGCCGCGATAACCGCGCCGTTCATCCCCTTGTGGTATATGGGCGACGAGTTCAACTGCGGCTGGACGCCCGCCGTCCAGTATGATATAACGGTCAATTACGCGGACGTTGATAAACCCGAAAACCGCTTGTTTTACGAGGACGTGAAGCGCATGATCGCCGTGCGCCGCACGTATCCCGAGATTTTTGAATACTGGGCGGACGACCACAGAAACGCAAATATCTGCGAGGTAAAGCTGAAAGAAAGCAAAGGTTTGACCGCCTACGCGAGATACGCAAAAAATAAAGCCGTGCTTATTTTGCCGAATAACGACGAAAGAAAATCGCCGTATATAACGGCGGAGGTCCCGATCGAGGACTGCGGCATATACGGTCGCGATATCTACTACCGCGTCACCGACCTCTGGAGCGGAGAAGTCCTGTACGAGGCTGACGCGGAGCATATAAAAGAGCTTACCGTCTACGTCCCGTATCAGAATTTCGGTATGATTTTGATAGAGGGTATAGAATACGAAAAACCCGAAAGTTAAGCGCTTTCGGGTTTTTTTTAAAAAAATCGGTATCGGCGTTGCCGACGAATTTGGGGGTTCCCACCCGTGAACCCCCACCGCTCGACGCGGCGGGGAACCCCGGGCCACCCCTCAACACCCCCAAACCCCCTGTCCCCCTCCGGAACCCCCACGTGACCGTGTCACGCGGGGAACCCTCCGGCCCCTCCGCTCAAATCAAAGATTTGAGGGGGCACGACGGGATCATAATAAAATTATCAAATTTTTCGACAACACGGTTTAAAATCCGTTTGATTTTGCGTCTTATTGTATGAAAGCAGAAAAAGGAGGATGTTATGTCGGCTGACGAATACATTATAAAGCTGTTTTTTGACCGCGACCGGCGCGCCATTGAGGAAGCGGAGAAAAAGTACGGCAAATATCTTTTGACTGTTGCATTCAATATACTGCATAATACTCAGGACGGCGAGGAGTGCGTAAACGACACGTACCTGTCCGCGTGGAATACCATTCCGCCGGAAAACCCCGCGTCGCTCAAGCGGTATTTATGCAGTATAGTAAGAAATCACGCTATATCAAGATACAGAAGCGAAAACGCGCATAAACGCGGAGGTGCGACGCTCAGTATAGAGGAGCTCGACGATTTTTCCGCGCCGGAGGACGATTCCGCAGAAATTAAGCGTGTGCTCGACGAATTCTTGAAATCGTCAAGCCCGCGCGATATGACGGTCTTCGTCTACAGGTATTATTATATGTACCCGGTGGATAAGATAGCGGAGCACTACCGCGTGTCCGTACAGGCGATATATAAGATACTTGACAAAATGAAAAAGAGACTGCGCGAAAGGCTTAAAAAGGAGGGAATAACCGTATGAAAAACGATATTATGTCATATTGCGGCGACGAGGTGCTTGATGCCGCGGATAAAAACTGGGACGGCGCAAATAAAAAATCCAAATTCGGACGCTTTGCCGTTGTTGCCGCCGCGGCGCTTGTAGGCGCGGGACTTATAGCCGCGTTCGCCGTCGCCATGGCGCAAAGAAACGTCGTGACACCGCCGCCCGATACTGCTGACGTTCTGACGACCGTAACGGACGCGACCACGGACAGCAGCACGGAAGACGATAATTACGTCAGAACTGACAGCGACTTCGGGCTTATATTCACAAAATCAAAGGGCAGCGAAAGCGTATACGTCGTATCCGGTACGGCGGGCGGAGGAGCGGAAGCCGCGCCGCCCAAGGTTGAATTCCGCGTCGAAGGCATTATCGTAAAGGTAAAGCAGAAAAGCGTGCACGAGGACGTTTTTACAAGCTTGTCCGGCGGGATGAAATACCGCCTTATGAGCTTTGACGTGCTTGACGTTGTACGCGGCGAGAACGTGCCGGATACGATACTGTATCTCGTACCGGAATTCTATTACGTTGACCTTAGCGGATATGATTTCCTTTATATGTCGCTTATGCAAAGAGGCTTTGAGGGCTTTCTGATGAAGGACGTGACGACGAACGAGCTGTGCGAGTTTCAGTCACCCGTTTTCACAACCTCGGTGGAAAATCCCGCGCTCGGCGACGTCATAGCGTTTAATAACGGCGTGTTTGACGAAAGCCTTTGGCAGAACGAAAACTGGTTTTACGGCTATCAGTTCGCACGGTACATGATGGAGGATTATCCCGACGAGCTTGTCGTAAAAAGAGGCTGTACGGAGCAGTATATGCTTGACAGGATAAAGGAAAAGCTCGGAGAGCTTCAAATTTCCGAAAAAGACGCGCCCGTCGTGTTTTACGCGGCGACCGCTCCGGAAGAATTAAAGGCGGCGCTTGAATACGTAAACAGCGGCACGTTCAGGTGCGAAATGCACGGAAAACAAGTATGGTATCAAAGGTATATAAACGGCTGCCCGACAAACGAAAGTTTTTATATCCGGCTCATAGACAACACGGTAAAATACGGAAACGTCACGTTTACCGAAGCGGATATGAACGGACTTTACAATCTCGGAGCGGAGGTCGAGCGCTTATCGGCGCAGTATAAGGAAAACGTCCCCAACCCGCCGCATTTCGACCCCGGTGAAAAGGAGCTTTTGTCGCTTAAGGTCGAGGGGTATTACGACAAGACGGATAAGGGTGTGCTGCAGTTCATAACGACGACGTGGACGTACGTCACGCGGGAAAATAACACGTATTACTACGACCAGACGTTTACGATTTACGAGAACAAAGAGGCAAGAGAAATAAGCAGAGAAGACCTCTCGAAGCTGACAGGTCACGATATGAGTATAATCGGAGAAAATTACAAGTACGGCGAAGGCATTGAAATGCCTTGGTGCTGAAAAAAGCAAAATCAAAACCCGAAAGCAATCAAAGCCTTCGGGTTTTTCTTAATTCTGAATTCTTAATTCTTAAATGTCCGTCTTCAACCCCGTCCCGGTCTTATCGGATTCGAAGCAGGCTTCGATGACCTTAAGGACGCGGCGGACGGAGGGGATCGTCACTATAAGCTCAGCCTTGCCGTCTATCGTATCGAGAATGTTTCTGTAATAGCTCGCCCAAGACGTCTCAACGTCGGGCAGCGGCTTTTCCTCAAGCGTGTCCGCGGGGCGCGGCGCCATCGTTCTCGTCGGTCCGGCTTTCGTCTGCACCACGACGGGCTCCCAGTTCATTACGGTGTCCTTCGTATGTATTATCTTGCCCTTGCAGTCCCAGTCGTTAATTACGAGCGCTCCGCCGTCGCCGCAGGCGTACCATCGCGGCAGCTGTACGAGGTGGAACGTTCCGACCTCGACCTGAGCGGAGATCCCGTTTTCAAATCTCATAACGAGTTTGAAATAATCATCCACCTCAAGCGTTCTGACGCAGTGCAGATTTGCGTAGACGGATACGA
>CADBSB010000147.1 GCA_902797235.1 uncultured Ruminococcus sp.
AATTGCCGCGCAAAGCGCGTCAGCTGAATTGTTTGCCTATCGTCAAAACAGCTAAATTGAAAATCAAAGATTTTAAAGCTAAATTAAATTCGCCTCTTTCAGCTCGGCAAGACCGTTATTCATATATCAGCACAAACTCGTAGATATACGTGTTCCTGTCGCCGTACGGGTCCGTCCATACCGCGGGATCCCATGATATTTCGACCTCTATCTTTGATTCTCCGTCTTTTTTGATATTTTCCGTTGCTTCGTCGACCGTACCGTACGTCACGCCGTTCACGGTGACGCCGTATATACGGCAGAGCGAATATACTTCGTTACTCATTGTGATCATATCGTCGGCTTTAAGCGTTATCGTCACGTCTTCTCTTTTGTATTCAAACTCCGTTTTTTCGTCGCCCTTGTACGATATGCGCCTGCTTACGCCGGGCAGATAGCGTGTGCCGCCCGCGTTAACGGAAAACCAGTGTTTCATTATCTTCGTAACGTACGGGTCCTCAGCGGGGTCTATATCCTCGTACGTCTTATATACGACGTTAAAGCCGAACGTGTATTCCGTTCTGTCCGCGTCGGGGTCAAGTAAAGCCGCGGCGTCCCACGTTATGACAGCTTCAACGCTTACGGTGCCGGACGCTTTTTCGGAAAGCTCTTTGATATACTGTATTGCCGTCTCGAATCTCGTGAACTCCTGCGCTTTATACCTTGCGGTATCATCGATTTTAACAACGGTTATCTTTACTATACGCCAGCCTTTTTTGAGCCTGTTTTCCGCCTCTAACTTATCCGTGCATCTGAAATTTATGTCGGCGACGTCGCTTTCGTAAGCCTCGCTTGAAACGACCTCTCCGTTTTTATAAACCGTTTTTTTGAAGACCGGCGCGTAAATGCTTTCATACGTGGACGCGTTTATGCCGGTGGATACGTAAAGCGCCCTGTCGGGGACGATTTCGTCGGGTACGGGCGGATTTTCAGATGTCGTTTCGGCGGGTTTTGTCTCTATGTCGTGCCGCTCTCCGTCTTTTATAACGGTGAACTCCGTTTCGTAAATATACGCCTCGTCGCCTGTCTCGTCCATCGGGTATTTATCCCACGTCGTCTGCATAGCTACGGTATAAGTCCCGTTTTCCGCCGCTTTAAGGTATTCGTACAGACCTTCAAGCGTCGTTTCCGTTGCCTCACCGTTTTCCGGCGTTATTTTGAGCTTGACGACCGTCATATCTCTGCCGTAAACGTTACTGGAAATAGCGAACGAATCGCTGTAAAATACCGAAATGACCTTTTTCGTTTGCTGATACGTTATTGCTTTGCGCTCCGTCAGAGACGAGCCCTTGCGTTTTAAATACAGACAACAGTATGACGAAGGATAGTTGTATTCGCCCGCGCTGTATACAGCCATATATTTTACCGGTCCCTTTTCGCCTTGACTGTACCAGTTTTTGTTCAAGCCGTTGAAACTTTCGTTTTTCTTTACGGCGACGATAACGGTATAAACCGTGTAGGAATCGCCGACTTTTTTTACTGAGTAATCGTCCCAGCACAGGCTGATTTTAAGGATATAAACACCGGCTTTGCCCGTAAATATTTGCTGATACGCATTCTCGGGCGACGCAGCGTACCCGCTCACACTGCCGTCCGGACCGGTCACCGCAACGGAGATCGCGGTGATTTCCCTGTCCGATACGTTATTATGAATTTCAAGATCGCCGCCGAATTCCACGGTAGTAATAACCGGCTCGCCATCGTAATATTCGTCGTTGATGCCTTTATCCGTCCACGCCTTTGTGTACGATTTTTTCGCGTCGGCGGAATATATTTTTCCGCCCGTAAGGATCGAAACGAAGCCGGACGGGTCGGAATCGAACGTGACTTTTTCGCGCTTTGAAAGCATTTCGCTGTAATCGTATTTTTTCACACCGTCGATATCGGATATAAGCGGCGCTTTTTCAATTATTTCCGTCGTTTCGGGGAATGCGTCCGTATCGGTTTCCGCCGCCGTTTCGGTTACCGGCGGATTTGTCAGCGAGCCTTTGTATTCCATATATTTGAGCACGCCGAACGTACCGCCGCCGACGATAGCCGCGGCTAAAAACACGCCCGCGAGCTGGAGCGCGGGAGACGCGGATCTGCCGCTTTTTTCCTTCTTGTTCTCCGTTTTATACGCGGCGTCTGCCGCAGTATTGCCGTCATATCTCAGGGCTTTTTCGGATTTGGAAAAACCGTCTTCAAGCCAGCCCTCAATTATTTCATAATCGTATATTTTCTTCATTTCCGGCACCTATATAAGCCCTTTCATATCAGCCATTTTGCGAAGCGCCCGGTAATACTTCATTTTGGTCTGACCCTCGGTCTTACCGGTCATTTTCGCAATCTCAGGCAGTGTGTAACCGTAGAGGAAGCGGAGAGTAAGGATACGCCGTTCGGCGTCGTTAAGGTCGGCGCGGGAAAGGATGTCGAAAAATTCGATACCGGAGGTATCGTCGTCGTATGAAAACGCGTTTTCGTAGTCAGCTATGTCCTCGTGCTTTTTGTTTTTGCGGCGTATCATTTTCGCCCGGCTGTACGTGATGCGCAAAAGCCACGCGTCGAATTTATTATCGTCACGCAGCTCGTCTCTGTGCTCCCACGCGTACGCCACCGCGTCCGCGACGGCGTCGCGCGCGTCCTCCGTATCGGCCGTTACGGAGAGCGCGGCGTAGTACAGCTTTTTCTCGGAGCCGCTCACCGCAGCCGCAAATTCATCCTTAGTCATTCCAATCCCTCTCAGTCTTATCCTCTTTCATATATCAAGGTGCATAAGAAACCCGAAAAGTAACAAAAATCAAGAATTTTTCTGTAAATACATTATATACCGCTTTTCAATGTTTGTCAAGATGAGAAAAGGAGCTGCCGTGTTTAAACGGCAGCCCCCTTTATGTGACAATCAGTTTTTTGAGTTTTAACCGTTAGATTGTTGAGAAACAGTAACTTCAATCACAAATGAAGCATAACTAAACTGTGTTGACTGAATATCGTCACGGCTTACTTCCACAACAACGATTTTTTCACTATTATGCTCGACATAATCGCTTACGAGACTTATATCTGTACCAGCAGTAAAACTATGAATATAATCTGTATCAAATTGGATATTCGATCCTGATGATACTACTTTACTGCTTATTTTCCATCCCGATGTGTCATTTTCAGTGTTAATTGCCTTAACACTATAATTGACAGTCGCACCGGAATCATTACGAACTTTAATAAATCTCATAACCGAACTTGAATCTGAAGTTAATACTACATTTTCAAACAGTTTTCCATCTTTCAAGCTTTCAGTATAGTCACCGCCATACGTATCATCATATGTTACAGCAACTTTCATAACGCCCACAGTATTTGGTTTACTTTTAAAAGTAATACTGAAAATAGCAAGCGTTGTTCCTACGAACATCGATATGCAAAGTATAACCCCTATAAAGCTCAGCAACAGGGATCTTGAAATGATACTATTCTTCATACATTGTCCTCCTTTCCCGTTATTTTATTTTCAGACGCCGCTTCGTCGGCGTCCAGTGGCTCGTTATTTATTTTTATATTCTTTTTCAGTTCTTCCAGCTCTTTTTTCAGTATCTCGTTTTCTTTATTTGCCGCTTCAAGCTCCGTTTTGCTTTTTTCCTCGGCTTCTTTTTGATTTTTCTTTGCTTTTTTCAAATCAAGCGCTATTTTGACGCCGTAAATGACTATAAGGAGCAGAAACGGTACGAATATGCAGACGATATATCCGGGCGTGGTTTTAAGAAAATCAAACAACTTGCCAGCGCCCGTTATTTTGCCGACGTATTTTCCTATAACGTTGTCATACGTGACTGCCGTCTCATCGTCGCTGTTCGTCGTCGTCCCATAAGTAACAAAACACGGCTCGCCTTTATCGTTTGCCGTGATCATTCTTATCTTGTGAGTTACGGTCTTGCCGTATGACGATCTGTTTTCGGATACAAACGTAATTATATCCCCCGCGGATAACGACGCGGGATCGGTCTTTTTCGTTATTATAAGATCGCCGGTGCTGAAATCAGTCGCGCTCATGGAGTCCGACTGTACCGTAAAGAATCTGTACCCGAAAAGACCTACGTCTTTTTTGTCAAATAAAAAAACGGATGAAAACGTAAATAACATAAAAAAGACGTTTACCGTAATCAGAAGACACAATAAAACGTTAAAAATCACTTTAACCGTCTTTTTGTTCATATCCATATCCTTGTTTGTTAAATTGTTTATTATTTATATAATACACAAATTATTTCATTTTGTCAACCCTTTTTATCAAAAAAAGGTGAAAAAGATAAAATTTTTAGTGTTTATCCGGTTATATACCTTTTCGAGAAACATCAAAATCTCACAGTTTTCTATTTTTCTTATACTCATTCGGTGTGACGCCGAATTCTTTTTTGAAGATGTTATAAAAGTGTTTCATATCCGAATATCCGACGGAGAGGGCTGTCTGCTTGACTGTGGAAGACGGGAGGGTGAGGAGGCGGGCGGCTTTTTCAAGCCTTACGCTTTGCAGGTACTCTATCGGCGATTTGCCGGTGACGGATTTGAAAATCCGGTGGAAATAGCCGGTGCTGAGGTACGCGCGTGAGGCGAGCGATTCGCACGTTATTTTTTCCGCGTAATACTCGTCCATATACTCCTTTGCGCTGTCCGCTATTGCTTTTCTGTACGTTTTGCCGCCTTCATCTCTGTTGTTCATCTGCAAACGGAAAACGGCGATGAGCAGCCGTATCAGATTTGCGGTGTTCACCTTTTCATAGCCGCTCTGCTTTTCCTTATATTCCTCGTACATCTCGTTTATTATGCCGGAAACGCTTTCCGCGTTGTTCAGTACAATATAAGGCTTCTGCTCCGATCTCTGCTCGGGTATATCAAACAGACATTTATAGACTATGTTTATGAAATCGTCGCTTTTGTTTATGGCGTATGATAAAACGGACGGATCGAAAATGCAGTTATACACGGTCAGCTGGCCGTGCTTTTCTATTCTGAAAGCGTGCGAAACGTCGGAATTGAAAAGCACAAGGTCGCCCTTTTCAACAAACGAGGAATATCCTCCCTCTATGATATGCGTTCCGTGACCGGAGGCGACGTACGCTATCTCTATGAATTTGTGCGCGTGGAATTTCGTGTTTTCCTCAACGGCGCATTTTTGCATTATAATATCGTTTTTGTTGTTTAATATCAGAAATCCGTCGTTATATTGCAGATCGTCCATTTCATCCTCACAATATCTCAATCGTATCGCCCAGATCGGCGACGTTTCGTATATTCACGTGCTCGTACGTGTCGTGCGTGGCGTTCGGCGCGTGGAACGTGATTTTCAGGTTCCCGCCGTTATCGTAAAACATCATGGCGTGACCACCGTCGTATATGAAATCCGGCTTTAAACCGTAACTGTAAATCTCCTTTTTCCGATGCTTCCACGGACCCGTTATTTTGCCGGATTCCGAATATGAAACGCCTATCGCGTAGGGGTCTTTTTCCTTTCCGGGTATGAAGTTTGACCACGTCATTATCATTCTTCCGGTCTTTGTAATGCCGATAAACGGTCCGTCCGTCACGCCGTGGCTCGTCCATTCCGGTTCGTTTGCCAGGAAAAGCTGCACCGGCTCGGAAATCAAACGGCTCAGATCGTCCGACAGCTTCGCCGCCGCCATGGCGCCCACGTTATCCGGCATACACGTCCATTCGTGCACGAAAACGAGCCACGGCTGAGAATCTTCGTCAACGTAAAGCGTTCCGTCTATGCAGTCCCACTCACGCGGTGAAAGGCAGCCGCCGGCTATGTCTTCAAACGGTCCGAGAGGATTGTCGGCGCGGTAGGCCGATATGCACCTGTGCCCGGTCATCTCGCTCCATACGGATGTGAAAATATAGAAATTTCCTTTATAATAGTGACATTCCGGCGCCCAGAAAAGGCACTTTTTGCCATGGTGATCTGCGGGCCTTTTATATACGAGCACCGGCTCCGACCAGCTTTCAAGATCACGGCTTACAAGGCACTCGACACCCCTCTCGCCCGCGGTCCTGTAAAGATAATACGTCTTGCCCGCGCGCAGTATGAACGGATCGCGGCAGTAGAGCTTTTCAGATACCTTGTTCGGGAATTCCGTTATTTCCGACGTATCGAATTCTGGTATATCCATATTCGATATTTTCATGCTCACACCTCTTTATTTATTATTCTTACGTAATTTGACAGCTCGAATTGCCCGTCGTGCGCCTCGCCTAAAAACGCGCGCGACATATCGGCGGGGTTCGTTATCCGGCAGACGCCCGCGCGGACGGCGATGTTTTCAAACTCCGCTCGCGTTTTCTCGTCCGCTATGACGGTTGCGGTCTGCAAATACCCTTTCTTTTCGCGCAGAACGTTGAAAAGTTCGTTGAGCGAGCATGACGTGACGTCACAGCTGCCGAAAAAGCCGGATATTTCAAGCGTTTTTTCATCCTTTGCGGTGAGCGAACAGCCTTTTCCCGCGTATTTGCGCGCCGTGTTTTTCGGTTTGCCGCCGATAGACCCCTCTGTTTCTGCGGTAAGGTCGAGGAGCGTCGCCTCCGCCGCCGCGCCTAAATCTTTCAACGGATATTTGTCACGCGCCTTCTGCAAAATCGGCAGGAAAAAGCGGCAGAATCCGTCCGCATCCTCCGGTTTGCCCGAATTTATATAGATGCGCTGACAGCTGCTGCACAAAAGCTGAGACGTCTTTATAATATGCTCCGCCAGGCCGTACAGCTCGTCCGCGCGTTTTTCGTAGTCTGATCCGATACAGGCAAAGCTTATCTTATGCCCCCATGAAACGACGGGGATCTGCGGCGGCGCGAATCTGCGCACGGCGGCTACCGCCCCGTCTCCGCCCCAGACGATTATTTTGTCCGCCGCCTCCGCCATTTTCAGCATCGACGGTAAATCAGACGACGGCGTGTCGAAAACGTATATGAAATCGGAAAGCTCCGGCATTATCTTTATAAGCTCGGACAGTATCTTTACGGTTATGCCGTTATCCTGCGACGGCAGTTTGAGTATATTGACGTTGCCGCAGACGAGGCCGGATAACACGCTGTAAGCCGGCAGAACGTCAACGTTGCCCGCAGCGATATGAAACAGCGCTCCGACCGGCGCGATATACGAATTTATGTCGGGTAATTCCGTTAAATGCGGCGTCTGCGCCTTTATATTCAGCCTTAAATTATCGCTATGCAGCATTTGCGCGGCGGCGGCGACGTATTCGTCAAGCCCGTCGACGTCAATTTCGTTTATAAGCTTGTCGTATGCGCCTTTTGATATTCTGTTTGATATTTCATCAACGGCGGCGATAAGCCTTTCCGTGTCGATACTCTTGTTCAACAGCGTTTCGTCAACGTCGTTTTTCAGCTTTTCAAGCAGGTCGACCGTTTTTTCTGTGCCGTAGATTTTTCCTTTATATAAGATCATAGCTTTACGTCTCCCAAAAGCTGTGAGGCGCCGGCGGCGCACGTTTTTACGTCCTTCAATCCCACCCTGCCGATAATTTTAAGATACGGCGTATTTATACCGCACCCGCACGTCTCGCCGGGGTACAAAACGCCGAGATCGTCCGGCATTACGGCGGTTATCGGCGTCGCCTTTATCATCGGCGTTATAAGCTCAACGAGGCCGATCTGACCGTAAGGAAGCGGCTCGAGCGTCGTAACGTCGCGTATGATGACGCGGCTGTACGCTGGCACGTGGAGGTTGTGATTTTTGCAGTCGCAGTAAGACACGGGATGCTCCACCGCACCGTAAAACTCGATCACATTTTCGTCGTCCATGCCGAGAACGCGCTTCGCCGTATCGTAAAACTCTTTTTTGTCGACTTGCTCTTTATAATACTGCTTCCAGCCGCCTGCGAGAATTATCTTCGAGCCCTTTGGCAGCTTTGCGTCTGTCTTCTTTTCTTCAAGCAGCTTCATCGTAAAATAAGTGTACGACGGAAAGCCCATGAAGCGGACGGGGTGCTTTTGCTTCGCGTACTTTTCTATCGCGCGGCAAACCGCGTCAAGATCGACCTCATACTTGCCGTCCTTGCGCGTCAGAGCGTACGTTCTGTGAAGCGCGGGCGCGAAAAGCGTTGTGCCGAACGCGGTCTTCGATACCGCCGTTTTATTGTTTTTATCGGGCTTGTAGCCGAAAACGACGTAATTCGTCAACCGCGGCGAAAACAGATTTCTGAACGAAAATATCTTCAAAACCATTTTAAACGCGCAGAAAAGCCCGGACAGCTCAAAGCCGATCACGCCCGCGCTGCCGCCGGTGCCGGAGGAGGTGACTTTTACCGGGATTTTGCGCTTGTCGATCGTAAACAGTTCATTCCTTTTGAAAACGAGCGTCGGTATGAACGGGAGCTTTTTCAGATCTTCCGCGCATTTAAGCGTGTCCGGTGAAAAATCAGCGTCCGACAAAAGCTTTGCATATTTTTTATTATGTTTTATGTGGTATTCCGTCATTTCCCGAACGGCTGAGACGAAGGCTTCGTCGTCTTTGTCATACGGCTTTTTGCGGAACAGAGCGCGTCTGAATTTCATACAATACCTCGATTATTGTAGTTATTTTAACATATAAGTATAACAATGTCAACCAACTGCGCGTTTTTTTATGATAAAATATGATCGTGAGGTGATTTTTATGGTAAAAGTCGGGATCGACAGAATAAACGAAACGGAAATAAAGGCGCTTTTATCGGGAAAGCGGCTCGGCGTCATATCCGCGTGCTCCGCGTTATCGTCCGATTACAGATACCCTGTTGATATTTTAAATGAGAAATTTAACGTGTCCGCGATCTTTTCGCCCGAGCACGGACCGCGCGGCGTGCTCGGCCCCGGGGAAAAGGTGAGCGGCGGCACAGACGCGCTGACCGGCAAGCCCGTTTACAGTCTGTTCGAGGACTTTTTCACGTCGACCGATAAAAATAAAACGGACGGCGCGTATATGCCGTCGGACAAGCTTTTACGGGATCTGGACTATATGGTATTCGATATGCAGGACGTCGGGTCACGCTATTTCACGTACGTTTCAACGCTGTTTTACGTCATGCGCGCGTGCGGGAATATCGGCCTGCCGCTTATAGTGCTCGACAGACCGAATCCGTTAGGCGGCAAAGTCGAAGGGTGTCTGCCGGATGAAAAAAATCTGTCGTTCATAGGGCTTACACGCGTACCGATACGACACGGAATGACCGTCGGCGAGCTTGCTAAAATGTATAACGGCGAGTACGGCTTGAGATGCGATCTGACTGTCGTAAAAATGGCCGGATATAATAAAGATATGTACTACAACGACACGGGTCTGCCGTTCGTCCGTCCGAGCCCGAATCTGCCGACGCTCGAATCGGTTTACGTATATAACGGAACGTGTATGTTCGCCGGGACGAACGTCTGCGACGGCCGCGGAACGACGCAGCCGTTTTTACTGATAGGAGCGGAGTATATAAAGCCCGACGACCTTGCGGACG
Organism: uncultured Ruminococcus sp.; assembly: GCA_902797235.1. GTDB lineage: Bacteria > Bacillota > Clostridia > Oscillospirales > CAG-272 > UBA1248. The sequence goes on from CADBSB010000147.1 coordinate 9,507, forward strand.
CGCTTAACGGCAAGCATCTATACGGGATAAAGTTCAGCCCCGCGTTTTTCCGCGCGGAATTCGGCAGATTTGCGGGCAAAACGCTGTACGGCGTCCGCCTGCACGTGACGGATAAGCGTGCGCTTGAGCCCGCGTATCTCGGCGTTGAAATGATATGCGCGATACGCGATATGTACCCCGACAGCTTTGAATTCACAAGGCCGAAAACCGACGGCGGCAGATACCACATAGACCTCTCCACCGGCAACTCCGACCTCCGCGACGGCGTTTTATCAGCCGATCAGATAAAACAAAAATGGCAAAAAGACGCAAAAGAATTTGAGAAAAAGCGCATTAAATATTTGTTATATTGATAAATACGGTATACTGCAAAAAAATCAAGGAGCTGTTATAGGCAGTTCCTTGATTTTTTAAGCGGGAGGGGAGGCATCTCCTCTACACAGATAATCGTTTTTATAATAATTCTCTGAATTTAACCGCTTTTTCGTGGGCGAGGGTGAGAAAACCGAGCTCGTCGAGCGACGCGTAAATATCGTGCGTCGTCCTGCCGGGCTTACTTTTGCAAGTCAGCTCGAACGTTAGCTCGCCCTTGTAGTTATGGGCTTTGAGGCGGTCGGCTATGTTCTGCCAGTCGTTTTTGCCGTCGAAGGGCATCATATGCGAATCGTCGAGCCACGTCAGGGTGTTCTCATCCGTCATGCCGAAATTGTCGTTCAAGTGTGTGCACATAAGGCGGTCGCCGTACAGCGCTGTCATATCCTGACAGTGATTATAGCAGCGCTCGTGCCCCGTGTCCCAGCAAAAACCGACGTATGACGATCTGAACTGATCCATAACTATAGCGAGATATTCGGGACCCTCCAAGTTTTCAAACGCCACGTTTATGCCTATCTTTTCCGCCCGTTTTACGACGCGGCAGAATCTTTGAAGACCTATATCCGTCGGCGTGTGCTTGTCCATGCCGATTACCGCGTGCATGACGATTCGCGGGATGCCCGCGTCCTTACATTCGTTTACGCAGTTTATCAGCTGCTCCTTTACGTACTCGCCCTTGTCGCCCGGCTCCCACATTTCTGCAACGTCGTGAAACGGTGCGTGGACGGACTGGTAGAGCAGCCCGTACTTATCGGCAAGCTCCGCTATTTCCTTCGTCTTTCCCTCGTGCCAGCCGGTGAAAAATCCGTCAAATCCCGCTTCCTTTATCTTCGGCAAAATCTCCGATACAGTTGATCCGAAGCCAAGGCCGGTGTTTATACAAAGCTCGTACATTATTTTTTCCTCCAGGTGACGGGTGACAAAAGTATTATCATCGGCATTATTTCAAGTCTGCCGAACAGCATATCAAATGACAATACTATCTTTGAGAAAATTGAGTAATCCGCGTAGTTTCCGGCGGGTCCGACGGTGTCAAAGCCGGGTCCTATGTTGTTTAAGCACGCCATAACACCGGAGAAGTTCGTCTCAAAGCTGAAGCCGTCTATCGAAACGATAAGCACGGAGACTATAAGCACCGCTATATAAAGCGCTATATAGTTGACCGAGGATTTTACCGTTTCCTCCGGCACGGTCTCGCCGTCCATACGCACGGTGTTGACCGAGCGCGGGTGGAGCATATGGCGTATCTCGCGTATCGTGTTTTTGAACACGATTATGATCCTCGATACCTTTACGCCGCCCGCGGTGGAGCCGGCGCACGAGCCTACGAACATTAAGAGAATCAACAGAGCCTTGGTAAGCGCGGGCCAGACGTTGAAGTCCGTTGTTGAAAAGCCGCTCGTTGAGATTATCGACGCCGTCTGGAAGAACGACGTTCTTATACACTGTTCAAGATTTTCCGACATACTGTACGTCTGTATGCAGACGATCGCCGTGGCGATAAGCGCGAGCGAGATATAAACTCTTGCCTCCTCGCTTTTAAGCGCCTCGCGCCATTTGCCGACTATGACAAGGAAGAACAGGTTGAAGTTTATGCCGAATATTAGCATGAATGCGGCGATTATCCATTCCGCCGCCGGGTTGTTGTAGCCGGCTATCGACGCGTTCATGACCGAGAAACCGCCCGTGCCCGCCGTACCGAACGAGGTGACGAGCGAATCGTAAACGGGAAGCCCGGCTATCAAAAGCGCTATGACCTCCGTAAGCGTCAGGGCTATGTATATCGCGTATAAAATTATCGCCGTATGGCGGAGCTTGGGAACGAGCTTGCCCTTTGTCGGTCCCGGCACCTCCGCGCGGAGCAGATATATTGCGTGTCCGCCCTGCGGAAGAATGGCGAGCATGAAAACGAGCACGCCCATACCGCCGATCCAGTGCGTGAAGCTGCGCCAGAACAGGATTCCTTTCGGCAAGCCCTCTATAACGCGCAAAATCGACGCGCCGGTAGTGGAGAAGCCGGAGCACGTTTCAAAAAACGCGTCTATATAGTTCGGTATCGCGCCGCTGAATACAAAAGGAAGCGCACCGAACGCGGACATGAGGAGCCATGATCCCGCGACGGTGACGAACCCTTCTTTTGCGTATATTTTCGTATTTTTAGGTTTTTGCAGAATACCCGGAAGCGAGATAACGGCAAGTATGCCTATCGTTATAAGAAACGGCAAAGCCGACTCACCGTAGATCAGCGCCACGGCAAGCGGGATCAGAAGAAGCGCCGCTTCTATCAGAAGTATCACGCAGAGAAGGTATAACAGCATTCTGTAATTCATATATGTCTACCTTAGATCTTGAAGCATTTACGCAGAGCTTTCATATCTCCTATCACGTATAATACGTCGTCCTCTTCCATGACGGTCTCGCCGTGAGGGACAATGACCTTTCCGTTCTGTTTAATGGATATAATGTTTATATTGTGTTTTCTTCTTATGTCAAGCTGGATCAGGGTCTTTCCTATCCAGTCCTTAGGCATAGCCATTTCGTATATCGAGTATTCGCTGTCAAGCTCGATAAAATCGAGTATCGCGTCCGACGAGAATTTCACCGCTATGCGCTTTGCGGACTGCTTTTCGGGGTAAACCACCTCGTCCGCGCCGTTTCTGAGCAGGAATTTTTCCTGCACGTCGTTTGACGCGCGCGAGATCACGAGCGGAGCGCCGCATTCCTTCAAAAGCGCCGTCGCCTCGAGCGAGCTCTGGAAATTGTCGCCTATGCTGACGATGCAGACGTCGTAATTGCTGACGCCGAGAGAATGTAAAAACTCCGTGTTCGTCCCGTCGCCTATCTGAGCGTTCGTAACGTACGGCAGAATGGCGTTCACGCTCGATTCATTACGGTCGACAGCCATTATCTCACAGTTGAGCTCCGACATTACCTTTGCGATATGACAGCCGAACTGTCCCGCTCCTATGATCAATACGGATTTCATAATATCCCCCTTATCCTATGGAAATTTTTTCCTGCGGCAGACGCGATTCCGTGTCCGCCCTTGACGGAAGCGCGGCGTATATGAGCGTAAGCCCGCCTACTCTTCCCAAAAACATCAAAACCATTATTATTATCTGCGACGGCAATGATAAATCCGGCGTTATGCCGAGCGTAAGTCCCACCGTACCTATTGCCGAGCCGGTCTCAAACATACACGTTATGAGCGGCAGTTTTTCTATAATGCTTATAGCCACCGCGGACGATAAGAACAGCGTAAGATACATGAAAAATACCGCGCCCGCGTTCCTCACCGCGTCCTCCGGTATGCGGCGTTTGAAGCCCTCCACGTCGTCGCGCCGCTTAAAAACGGTCATAGCCGCCAGGAACAGCACCGCTATCGTCGTCGTTTTCATACCGCCGGCGGTGGAGCCGGGCGAGCCGCCTATCAGCATCAGCGCCGTCATTATAAGCTTACCGGAATCCGTCATCTGCGACAGATCAGTTGTGTTGAATCCCGCCGTCCTCGTCGTGACGGACTGGAACAGACTGTAAAGTATGCGTCTGCCCACGGGTTCACCTGAATAATCGAATACAAAGAAGAATACCGCGGGAATGACTATAAGTATAAGCGACGTTACAAGTATTATTTTACTCTGCAAGCTGAATTTTTTCAGCCTCAGCTTGTTGACCCTGAAATCGTTCCACGTCATAAAGCTTATACCGCCGATGATTATCAAAAGGATTATGACGATATTGACGTAAACGTTATCCGCGTATGAGGTGAGTGACGAATATCTTTCTCTGATCCCCATAAGATCGAAGCCTGCGTTGCAGAACGCGGAGATCGAATGGAAAAACGAGTACCATATGCCGCGTCCGACGCCGAAATCGCGTATGAAAACCGGCATCAGAAGCGCCGCGCCGCACGCCTCTATTATGGCGGAGGTGCGGATGATAAAGCCCGTGAGCTTTATTATGCCGCCGACCTGCGGGGCGGAGATGGATTCCTGCATCGTGCTTCTCTGAAACAGGCCGATTTTCCTGCCCGTTATGCTTATCACGGCAAGGCCTATCGTTATAACGCCCATACCGCCTATCTGTATCAGAACAAGCAAGACAGCCTGACCGAACACGGACCAGTGCGTCGCTGTGTCAACACAGACAAGCCCCGTAACGCACGTTGCCGACACCGCGGTGAACAGGGTCTGTGAAAACGGCGTTACCGTGCTGTCCGCGGACGATATCGGCAGCATCAGAACGAGAGCTCCGGTCGTTATGAGGAGCAGAAATCCGATTATGATTATCCGGAACGATACCGTGCTCCTTCTTAATAGTAGACTCTTTTTCTTTTGCATTCTATTTAATATCTTTTATGCTGTTTATTTTCGCTTTCGACGTGACGACGACGACCGTGTCGCCCTTTGAAATAACGTCGTCACCGGACGGAATGAGTATCTGATCCTTGTGCGCTATGCAGATTATAAGCACGCCGCGCTTCGGCTTCAGTTTTTTGAGCGGTATGCCGGTAAGCCCGTCTATCTCGTCCTTTATGACGAATTCTATGGCCTCCGCCTGCTCGCCCATTATCTTATGTATGGATTCGATCTCCTCATCGCCCGACGCGTTCATCTTGGAGCGCACGTAGCGGAGGATATAGCCCGCCGTCGATGATTTCGGCGAAACGACGCTGTCGATACCGACGCTCTTGAAAAAGTCAACGTAAGACATCTGGTTTATAAGCGTGATCACCTTCGGCACGCCTATGGAATTGGCGTACATCGAAACGATGGCGTTCTCCTCGTCCACGTCGGACAGGGCGAGAAACGCGTCCGTGTGCTCGATGCCCTCTTCAAGCAAGACCTCCTGCTTTGCGCCGTTGTCGCAGACGACCGTGCAGTCGAACTGCGCGGACAGATCGCGGCAGATCTCCTTGTTCTTTTCGATGACCATGGACGAGAATTTGCCCTTTTTCAAAAGTCCCTGCAAATAATACGTAACTCGGCTGCCGCCGAATATCATTATATCCTTCAATCTGTGCCTGTAAATCCCCGCGGCCTTGAAGAACGCGCGCGTGTCCTCCTCGGGGACCGTCACGCCCAAAACGTCGCCGTCTTCTATATGGTAGTCGCCCGACGGGATTATGACCTCACTCCCGCGCAGCACGCAGCAGACGAGGAAGTTCATATTTAAATACGAGCGCAGCTCGTGCAAAGTCTTTCCGATAAACGGCGAATCCGCGGTGATCGCAAATTCCGCAAGCTCGACCCTGCCGCGGCAGAACGTTTCAAGCTTGGCGGCGGACGGAAAACGGAGCATACGGTAGATCTCCTTCGCCGCGTAAAACTCCGGGTTTATAGTTAAGGACAGGTTCATTTCCTGCCTCATAAGCTGCATAAAGTCATAATATTCCGGGTTTCTCACACGCGCTATCGTGTGGTGCGCGCCGAGCTTACGCGCCGCGGAGCAGCAGAGTATGTTTATCTCGTCGCTCGCGGTCACGGCTATAACGAGGTACGCCTTGTCGACGCCCGCTTTACGCAGAACGGAAATGCTCGCGCCGTTGCCGTCAACGCCGTAAACGTCGTAGGTGTTGCAAAGCTCCGTCATAGCAACGGCGTCTTCGTCCACGACCGTTATATTATGCCCCTCTTTTGAAAGCTGGGCGCATATTGCAGAGCCTACCGTGCCGCACCCTATTATCACTATCTCCATGATTTCAATAATTCTCCATTATAATGCTGATATATTATTTTACCACTTTAAATAAAAAAAAGCAAGAGGAAATCATCAAAAAACTTGACAAATGATGAAAAATAAAATATAATTATAAAAAAAGTGTAACCTCTCAATGTGTTTTTACGACTTATTAAGTGAAGAGCAAAAAAACAAAGGAGGCTTTTATGAAAAAGAAAATCATCGCGCTGCTTTTACTGTCGGCGGTCCTGGTGTCACTTGTGTCGTGTATGAACGTGTCGGCGTCGGAGCTGTCAAAGGGATTTGAAAAACAGGAAACGGATATAAAGGCGGCGCATAACGCAAAATTTTATAACGACTTCGCATTGACGCTGCTGAACGGTGCGAACGACAAGGGCAAAAATACGCTCGTATCGCCTTATTCCGCCGCCGTGGCGCTGGCGCTTCTGACGAGCGGCGCGGACGGCGAGAGCCTTAAGCAGATAGAGGAGGCTTTCGGCATTACCGCGGACGCGCTCGACAAAGAGGCGGCGTATCTTATGAATTCGTTAAAAACAAGTAAGGACTGCAAGATAAAAACGGCGAATTCTCTGTGGATAAAAGAGGACTTCAAATCAAGCGTAAAAGAGGCGTATTTACAGAAAAACGCCGACCTTTTCGGCGCTCAAATATACGCCGCGCCGTTCGATCAGACCACGGTCAGCGACGTCAACAACTGGTGCAATAAGCAAACGGACGGAATGATAAAAAAGATACTTGAAAATTTCGGCGGAAACGACGTGCTCCTCGGTATCAACGCCCTGCTTTTCGACGCTAAGTGGGAGGAAAAGTAAGAGAAAAGCGAGATAAAAAACAGA
>CADBSB010000148.1 GCA_902797235.1 uncultured Ruminococcus sp.
AGCCGTTTTCACGCTGCCGCTGATGTTTAAAGAAGCGGAACCGATACAGACGCCCGATACGCCGTCGGCAAGCGGTAATGAAGGCGTGGATAACACCAAAGAAGCCGTTTTTGAAAAAGGATACACCTACAGCGTAGATGAGGGCAAGTACGCCGCATACGTCAAGGGCAAGGTCATTAACGAAAAATACGTCGGTGGAAAGCTTGAAGACGTAACCGTAACGGCGGGTTGGGCTGACGCAGACGGAAAAATGCTGAGCGAAGAACACGCACGCGCTGAAATCTATGAAATTGAAGGCGTTTCCGCCGATACAGCAGTTGCGATCAAGTTCATAGACAAGCTTGAAGCGCAGGTCACAACAATGTATTACGTCATAATGAATCCGAACGCAGATCTGTCGCCCGTACAGTCCTACGTTATAACGTACGACGATCCCGCGCAGAATGACGGCGGAGAAATACTTGAATAATTTTATAAACATAAACGATCTCCCGTGGGGTTTTCACGGGAGATTTTGTTATATATAAAAATTACATCTTGACAAACGGGTGATTTTCGGGTATTATATAAATACCGAAATATGACAGGAAACGATATGAAAATAAGAGTATTATCCATACTTATATGCGTTTTCGCACTGCTCTTCACCTCCTGCACGGTGAGGACAGAGCCGACCGAGACGGAAACGACGGGCGCCGAAACGGCCGCGCCGCCGGAAACCGGGGCTGAAACGGAGACAGAGACGGAAACAGAGGCGGAAACGATAATTGAAATAATCACAGAAACCGAGACCGAAGCGGAAACCGAAACAGAAGCTGAAACAGAAACTGAGACTGAAACGGAGACCGAGACAGAAACTGAGATCGTGACCGAAACGGAAACGGAGGCCGTAACGGAGACGGAGACGAGCGAGCCGCCGCTGTCTTACGGCAACGCTTACACCTCAAAGGATTTTCTCATGTTTTTGTCCGAGAATTACGGGGACGACGTGTCGGCAAAGATCAGATCAAGCGTTGAAAACGGCACGTACGAGGACGAGCTGTACTACAAAATAACGGGCAAAAGCGTTTACGTTCTGTTTGACGAATACACGGGCATTTCCACAAAGAAATACAAAGCCATGGACGCGTCCGACAACAAGATCATAAATCTCGGCTTCTGCGGCGACGTTATGCTCGGCGACAACGAGGCGGTGATGAACAGATACAAGCTGTCCGGTGGCGATATAACAAAGCTCATAGCGCCCGATCTGATTCAAATAATGAAGGATTTTGACGTTATGATCGCAAACAACGAGTTCACCGTGTCCACCCGCGGCAAGAAGCTCGACAAGCTTTACACGTACAGAGGCGCGCCGGAAAATCTCGCGCTGTATCATCAAATGGGCGTCGATTTCGTGTCCACCGCGAACAACCATATTTACGATTACGGGCTCGACGCGTTCAAGGACACGCTCAAAGCGCTTGATGAGTACGAGATAGACAACGCGGGCGCGGGCAAGAACCATGCCGAGGCGTCGGAACCGTTCTTCTACGTCATAAACGGGCGCAAGATCGCGCTGCTCTGCGGCTCGCGAGCGGAAAAGAATTACAAAACGCCGGTAGCCGAAGAGGATTCCGCGGGGATATTCGGAATGTACGATTCCGCGAACATGATAAAGGCGGTAAAGAAAGCAAAGGCGGAATGCGATTTCGTCATAATATTCGCGCACTGGGGCGCGGAAAACTCGTATAAGATCGAGAGCATAATAAGAGAACAGGGACATCAGTACATAGACGCCGGAGCCGATCTGATAATCGGTGCGCACGCGCATCAGCTGCAAGGCTTTGAGTTTTACAAGGGCAAGCTTATCGCATACAATCTCGGCAATTTCTTATTTGAAAATCCGAACGTAAAAACGGGTATTCTTCAAATAAAAATAAACGCCGATACACTCTCCGTCGCGGCGAATTTCATCGCCTGCATACAGAACAGAGACAACGTCTGGCTGTGCAATGGCAACGAAAAGGAGACCGTTTTGTCGTACCTCCGCTCCATCGCGCCGGACGTTAAAATCGACGGCGACGGGAATATAACTAAGTAAATTAAAAAAACTATTGACAAAAATGACAAAGCGTGGTATAATATAAATGAAAAGAGAGAGCACACCGATAGCGGTTTGCCTCAAGCGGAACAGAACTAACCGTTCGCTGGAAACTGGCGGTTAGTTCTTTTTATTACTGCCCGATATGAATACAACGAGCTGAATGACAGCCACGATCAACGTGAGCAGAGCAAATATCTCTATCCATGTAATCATAGTCTCACCTCCCCGTCTTTTCAGATTGGGAGGCTTTTCATTTGTTAAAAAGATTGACCTCCTTTGAAAAACAAGAAGAGGTAAACCGCCACCGTTAAAGCGTACTCTCCGGAAAAATAAATTTTTCACGCTGATATAATACCATATTTTGCGCGATTTGTCAATATACGTCGAAAAGTTGTTTTCAGACGTTTTGAATTAAGCGTTTAATATCTAAAACGATATGACCGTTAATTCTCGGACAGCTTTTGCATTTTTCTATAAAATCCGCCGTGCTCATATTCGGGTCGGACTGCAGGTATAAGGCGTACGCGCCGGCGGCGTGAGGCACCGTCCAGCTCCACGATACGGCTTTACTCCAGTGTATATACGCGTCGTCCGAATCATTTGACGCGGACGTTCTTCTTGTGGCGGGGATATAGCAAAGAGAGGAATAAAAATCAGCAATTCCGGGTCTGTCCTTATTGTTTTCATAGTTTTCAATCTGCCATTTATCAAACTGATATTCGGGTTTTTGACCGTATCTTACAAAGTCGATCCCCTGAAAATATCGTCCGAACAGCGCAATATCGAATAAAGTACACCCCGTTTTTTCAAGCTCCGCCGCGAGTTTATCCCTCTCCTCTGTCTGTTCGGGTGAAAACCGCGCCGACAGGCTCACGACGCGTATCGGCGAGGATGAAGTCTTATTATACTCTAAGATTTTCTCAAGCGCTCTCAGCTGATAACCGTAATACCGCTTAATATCATCCATTCTGTTCGGGATCGCAAAATATACAAGCTCCGATTCCGTTGCGACGCCGCAGGTCGATCCGCTTAAAAAGCTTGCGCAGGTCATGCCGTGAAAATCAATCTCCTCGCTTAAAGGATCATCCGGCATTACGTTTATATATTCGATACGGTCTTTGAATTCCGTATGATTTTTGTTTATCGTCCTGTCGATAACGGCGACCTTGACGCCTTTACCGGTTAGGGAAACGTCGCCCAAAGCGTGCTTTTTTCCGTCTTCCAGCACTTTATCTGCCATATCCTGCAGCTTATCGGGAAAACGTGTCTTTGTGTTGAAGCAAAGCCTTGACAATTCTTCCATCGAATTTATCCTGCAATCGTTTTCGTTTAGGTCTCTGCTGCAAAGCTGCCATATGGCCTCTCTTGTAAAGTTCGGTAGATTGTCATAATAATCTGCCGTTATGATTTCAGGCAGTTCATACATGTCGGTTATTGACATATCATTGAATCCTTCAAAAACAGATTTTTTGATTATAAAAACAAACCGGAACAGGTCTATATCCGTTCCGGTCGTTTTATTACTTAATTATTCCTCGGTCTTCTCTTCCGCGGGGGTCTCCTCAGCGGGAGCCTCTTCTGCGGGCGCTTCCTCTACGGGAGCTTCTTCCTCAGCGGCTTCCTCCTCTGCGGTCTCCTCCTCGGGGATGAGAGCGCGGATGGAAAGGCTGATCTTCTTCTTATCGTAATCGATATCCGTGATCTTTACGTCTACCGTATCGCCGACCTTTACGACGTCTTCCGGTTTGGCAACGCGCTTGTCGGAAAGCTGGGATATGTGGATAAGTCCGTCAGCGCCGGGGATTATCTCCGCGAACGCGCCGAAGGGCATTATGCTCACTATCTTGACGTTAACGACGTCGCCGACCTGGTACGCGTTTGTGAAGAGCGTCCACGGATTTGTCGCCTCGGTCTTGTAGCCGAGCGAGATCCTCTTCTTCTCACGGTCAAAGGACTTGACGAAGACCTTTATCTTGTCGCCGACCGATACGACCTCGGACGGATTGCCGATATGCTTCCACGACAGCTCCGTCGTATGTACCATACCGTCAACGCCGGCGCCGAGCTCTACGAACGCGCCGTAATTCTGGATGGAGCGTACGATGCCCTCGTACTCCTTGCCCTCTTCGAGCTCGTCCCAGAATTTAGCCTCGGCGGCTTTGCGCTCCGCTCTCGCGGCGGCTCTCGCCGGGATGCGCGCTGACGCCTTTATTCTTCTTCTCGCGGTATCGACATCGATTATCTTGAACGTCGCCTTCTGTCCGATGATGGCGTTCATATCGCCGCCCTCTTCGACGTTGGTGTGCGACGCGGGAACAAAGGCTCTGATGCCCTTGATCGTGCAGATGGCTCCGCCGCGTACGACCTCAACGAATTTGCCTTCGAGATACTCGCCGCTCTCATAAGCGTCGATTATCTTCTGCCAGTTGTTTTTGGCGTCATACTTTCTCTTGGAAAGCGTTGCAACGCCGTCAACGTCAGATACTCTGACCGCGAACGCCGTTATCTCGTCGCCGACCTTAAACATCTCATCCAGTTTGACGCCGGGCTCATCAGCTACATCGTCATACGAAAGTATGCCGGTAACTTTGGTACCGAGGTCAACTTTGATCTCTGTGTTAGAGATCTGTGTAATCGTGCCTGTTACGACGTCTCCTGTATTTAAAGTTTTAAAGGTTTCATTAAGTAATTGCTCGAAGCTTTCCTCCGCCTCGTTCTGTGTGTTTTCCACGGTGTCTTTGATTTCTTCGCTCATTATGGTTTTTACCTCCTCTATTATACTGTCCGGAGTCGATGCCCCGGCAGTTATACCCACTTTTGAGTTTTTGCCGACTTTGATCGCTTTGCACTCCTCCGCTCTTTCGATCAGATAAGTGTCGCGGCAGACCTCACCGGCTATAGAATACAGCTTGTTTGTGTTCGAGCTGTTTTTCCCTCCAATAACGACCATCACGTCAACGTCCTTTGATAATTCATAAGTCTCGTTCTGACGTTTTTCGGTCACGGAACATATTGTATCAAATATCTTTGTATTTGTATATAGTTTTCCGATAAAATTTTGACATTTTTTCCATTCTGTTAAATTTTGAGTGGTTTGTGAGACCATTATTATCTCTTTTTCGGGCGAAATCAACGGGCAGATCTCGTTTTTAAGCTGCTCCAGCCCGTCAAAACAGTACACCGTACCGTAAACACAGCTCTTTATGCCCCTTACCTCGGGGTGTTTGCTGTCGCCGAAGATGAGCGTTACGGTGTTTTCGTTCGAGTTGTTTTTGACTATGTCGTGAATTTTCGCAACGAATTTGCACGTACAGTCGACGACCGAGATATTGACGTTTTTCTTTGCCCGTTCCTCTAAATATTCCGAATACTCGCGCTCCACTCCGTGCGCGCGTATCACAAACGTCATTTTATTTTCGTCCGAGGCTTTGTCGCAAAGCACCGGCAGCTCGTCCGGTGTGACGGAGCGTACGCCCGCCGCCTCGAATTCCGACACTACGGTCGGATTATGGATTATATCGCCGAGCGTGTATATCTTTCCGCCGCTGCCGTTCTCTATGAGCTTTTTTACCGCGGACACCGCCGCGGAAACTCCGGGGCAGAAGCCGCTGTATTTTGCGACGCGGATCATATACTGTCCTCTAACGCGCATATGTCGCCGAAAATGCGCTCCGTCGCTTTTTTATATTCCGACGGCGTACCGTTCACCATTCCGAGCTCCTCGTTCTTTATGGGCTTGCCGATGATGACGGTCGTCTTTGAAAACGGTCTTAATTTACGTTTCTTCGTCTTTATAAAGGCGGGAAGCACGGTGCATTTCGTTCTGTATGACAGCATCGCCACGCCTTCCTTCGCCTCGGTCGTCTTCGGGTCCACGCCCGGGCGCCTTGTTCCCTGGGGGAAGATACCGACCACTTCTCCGTCCTTGAGATATTTGAGCGCCGTTTTGATCGACGTCATATCCGTCTGCCCTCTCGATACCGGGAACATACCGAGCTTTTTTATAAATCCGCCGAACAGCGGGACCTTGAAGGTCTCTATCTTCGCCATGAAGTGCACGCGCCTCGGCTTTACCGAAAGTATGAGCACTACCGGGTCGAATTTCGCCGTGTGGTTGCTGCACAGAATGAAGCAGCCGTCCTCCGGCACGTTCTCGGCGCCTATCACATTAAGCTTATACATAGCGCGGAAGAGCCAGCCGAGACGTTTTACAAGCTTATCGTACAGTGTCATTTTCTTAATTCATAAAGCGCCGCTATCATGCCGACATTTTCCTCTATCGTGATATTTGAGTTATCTATTATTACAGCGTCGTCCGCGGGTCTGAGCGGAGCCGTCGCTCTGTGACTGTCGTTATAATCACGCTCTTCTATTTCTTTTTTGATCTGCTCCATATCGACAATCTGACCCTTTGCGATCAGCTCGTCGTAACGGCGCTTCGCGCGCTCGCGCACCGACGCCGTCTGGAATATCTTCAATTCCGCGTCGGGCAATATGACCGTTCCTATATCGCGCCCGTCCATTACGACGTTATGCTCCGACGCGACCTTTCTCTGCATACCGAGCAGGAATTCGCGTACGGCCGGGATAGCGGACACCTTTGAAGCGTAAGCGGAAATCTCGTTCTGCCTTATCTTTTCCGAAACGTCCTCGCCGTTTAAATATATCCTCTGCCCCTCGTCGGAAAAGCCGAGGTCGATATTTATATTTTTAAGTTCGGGTATGACCTTGTCCGCGTCCGTCGGCTCTATTCCCATGCGGTATATATATAAGCCGACTGAGCGGTACATGGCGCCCGTGTCGACCTGTATGAAGCCGAGCTTTTTGGCGACGGCTTTGGCGACTGTGCTTTTGCCCGCGCCGGACGGTCCGTCTATCGCTATCCTGAATGTTTTCATATCCTTCATCCTTTACGTTTGTGACGCGTGATACCCCGCGGCGTATCCCGTGCAGAACGCTATCTGCAAGTTGAAGCCGCCCGTATATGCGTCGCAGTCTATTATCTCGCCCGCGAAATACAGTCCCTTTACAAGCTTTGACTGCATGGTCTTAGGCTCTATCTGTTTTGTATCGACACCGCCGCGCGTAATTATCGCCTCTTCGATCTTTTCTGCCGATATGACGTGCAGCGGGAGCTTTTTAAGGTATCCGACTATCGCCGCGCGCTCCGATACCGTTATCGAATTTACCTTTTTATCGCGCGGTATGCCGGTGAGTTCAAGAAACGGAGCTATGAGCTTTGACGGAAGCAAAGCCGAAAACGAATTTATAATATCCCTGTTTTTGTTCTCCGAAAAGTCGCGAAGTAAGCGTTTATCAAGCGTTTGCACATCGAGCGCGGGCTTTAAATCTATGAACAGACCGTATTTTCCCTCGCGGATATCCGACATATGAGCCGAGGCGGAAAGCACAAGCGGACCGCTTACACCGTTATCCGTGAAAAGCATTTCGCCCTGCTCCGAATAAACGGTCTTGTCATTTTCGTTATCGTAAACGTATAACGTCACGTTTTTGAGAGACAAGCCCTGACACTGCCCGCACAGCCCGTCCGAGCATATGAGCGGCACGAGCGAGGGCGACGTTTCCGTAACGTTATGACCGAGGTACCGCGCGAATTTATATCCGTCCCCGGTGGAGCCGGTGCGCGGGTACGACAGACCGCCCGTGGCGATTATGACCTTGTCAAATTTATATTCGCCGCCGCTTGTCGTGACGGCAAATCCGCCGTCATTTGATAAGCGTTTCACTCTTTCGTGCTTTACCGTAACGCCAGAAGCCTCGCAGTAACGTATAAGCGCTTCTGCTATATCGGACGCCTTGTCGGACACCGGGAAAACGCGGTTTCCGCGCTCTGTTTTTAAGGGCACGCCGAGACCTTCAAAGAAAGTCATCGTATCGGCGGTGGTGAACTCCGAATACGCCGAATATAAAAATCTCGGATTTGATACGACGTTATCGAAAAACGATTGTCTGTCGCAGTTGTTCGTTACGTTGCATCTGCCTTTGCCGGTGATGCGCAGCTTAACGCCCAATCTGTCGTTTTTTTCAAACAGAGTGACGTCCGCCCCGTTTGATCCGGCTGTCCCCGCCGCGATAAGCCCCGCGGCGCCGCCGCCTATAACGGCTATTTTCATTTCGGATCCACTTGTCCCGAAAACTTGTTATAGACCTCGAATTTATCCCAGACCTCTTCAAGTCTGTTGAATATGTCCCTTACCTCAATCTGCTTTTTCTTGCCTATCGCGACTATCAGCGCGTTAATGACGGACAGAGGAGCTACGAGCGAATCTACGAACGATTCCATTTCGCTCCTCGCTATCAGCGTGTGGTCCGCAAGCTCCGCAAGCGGCGAATCCATTGAGTCGGTTATAGCTATCGCGTGCGCCTTCTGTTCTTTTGCAAATTCCATGCCCTGGATTATACGCTTAGAATAACGCGGGAAAGATATGCCGATAACGATGTCCTCCGGTCCTATCCTGAAAAGCTGCTCGAACATCTCCGAACGGGAGGTGGAGCTTATTAACCGCACGTCGTCGAATATCAGCGACAGATAGAAGTTCATGAACACAGCAAGCGATGACGACGAGCGCATACCCATTATATATATGCGCTTTGCTTTGAGCACCGCGTCGACCGCCGCGTTGAACGCGTTTTTGTCGATGGTCGCCAGGGTGTTTCGCATTTTTTCTATATCGAGCTCTATTACCTTTTCAAGTATCTCGTCGTCCGATATTCTGTCGTTTGTGATATCGATACGCTGAAGCGACGTGAGGCGGGCGCGTATGAGCTCTCGCAGACTTCTTTGTAAATCGGGGTAACCGTCAAATCCGAGCTCTATGGCGAAGCGCACCACGGTGGACTCCGATACGTGGACGGTGGAGCCAAGCTTCAGCGCCGTCATGTAAGCCGCCTTATCGTAGTGTTCGAGTATATAATTTCCTATTGCTTTCTGACCCTTTGAAAAACCGGGCATACTCGCCTCTATTTTCTGCAATATGTCCATATCTAACGCCCTCTTAAAATAATACTTATTAGATTATATCACATATATAATAAAAAAGCAAGCGTTTTTACAAAAAATATGAAAGAAAAGAGTAAAAATAAAGGTAAATCCTGCAAAATTTACCTTTTTTCTTTCAAAATTCCGTACCTCTGAATATTTTTTACATTATTTTTGCAAAATCATATACGTCTTCTCTGCAAAAAACGGATATTACAGGTATGACTTGAACAGTCCGATCTGCTTTTCGTCCGGTATCATCGATTTGTCGGACGTGTCGGGCTGGCCTGTAAGCTCCGCCTTTGCGCCGCCGAAAGCGTGGTACGGCAAAACGTCCGCGCCCGTGCAGTTTTTGAGCTTTGATTTTATATCCGCAACGTTTTTATAATGTGTTTCATCCGCATTCACGCCGTTTACGAGTATGCAGCGCAGACGCGTTTTCGCGCCCGCTGCGTCGGCTTTTATGAGATTTTCGATTATCCGTTTGTTTGACACGCCGGTGTATTTTTTATGCCTTTCATCGTCCGTGTCCTTTATATCCCATAAGAACAGATCGACGTACGGGACGGCGGCGGTTACGGCGTAAAAACCGCACGTTTCAACGGCGGTGTTTATTCCCCGCTCCTTGCAGGCTAAAAGCAGCTTAACCGTGTTTTCCTGCAAAAACGGCTCCCCGCCGGATAACGTTACGCCGCCGTGCTCGCCGTAAAACGCCGCGTCTTTTTCGATTTCTTTGATTATCTCAGAAACCGTCATTTCCCTGCCGCATATCTGCACGGCGGAGGTGGGGCAGGCCGTTTCACATTCGCCGCATTTTACGCATTTTTCACGGTCGATTTCGTGTTCAAAGCCGTTAAACGTATGTACGTCATGTTTACATACCGTGCAGGCCTGACAGCCTATGCACTTTTTGGCAGAGTACAAAAGCTGTTTTCCCGTCTCTCTCATCTCACTGTTGTGACACCACAGACACCGCAAGGGACACCCCTTTCAGAAGACCGTCGTCCTTACGCCCGGTCCGTCGTGCATACAGAAGCGCTGTATCTCCGCGACGTTCAACTTAATATCCGCATCCGCATTCATTTTGCTGTATCACCATATCCTGCCACTCTTTGTTCAAGGTCACGAAACGCGCGTTCCAGCCCGATACGCGCACGGACAAGTTCTGATAATCCTCGGGCTTATCCTGCGCCGCCTTCAATATTTCCGCGTCGGCCACGTCCGGCTGCATGAAGAAGCCGCCGAGATTTACGAACCCGCGCAGAAGCGACACAAGCGCTTCAAGACCCTCGTCGCCCTTCGTGCAGGACGGAAGGAGCCTTATGTCGAGCGCCGCACCGACCGGGAGCTTATGAAGCTCGTTTTTGCAGTAGGAGCGTATAATCGCCGTCGCGCCCTGCCTGTCCGTGCCGGGCGTGGGAGAGGCGTTTGCGGCGAGGATCTCGCCCCGTTTGCGCCCCGACGCGCACGCGAGCCTTTGCGGCGACCATTCAAGCTGGCGCCCGAACGTGCTGACGCCGCCGGGGAAAATGTAACCGGATCTGCCGTTCAAGCTGTCGCAGATATCAGCGAAATCAGACAAGAAGCGGCGGCAGATCTCGTCCGCTTCGTCGTTGTCGTTGCCGTAATATTCATATTTATTAAGCGCGTACTGTCTTAACGCCTCGCAGTTCTCCCAGTTCTCCGATAAGACACGCATAAGATCGGCAAAACCGATCTTTTTGTCGTCGAAAACGAGCTTTTTTATCGCGTACAGACTGTTCACCGTGTCGGCAAGCCCGCCGACGTGCGGCGAAATCACGTTATAGACCGCGCCGCCTTCAAGATAGGAGAGCCCGCGGCCGACGCAGTCCTGCTCAAAAAGCGAAATAACGGTACAGGGAATATTCTTTCTCCAAACCCATATGCCGTCCTCGCACTTTAACATATTGTTCTGCAAAACGGAGGACAAAAGCCCCTCGCAGAACGCTTTTACGTCGGCTAAATAGGCGTTATAAAGCGCGTCAAAGCCGTCAAATAATACGCTTTTATCGTAGTTTTTGAGCGTGTTTTTCTGTAATATCTGCAAAAAATCGGTCGGGATATAGCAGAAATTCGTTTTGCCCGGGACCTGTACCTCCCAGCAGCCGTCGTTTGCGAAACGGCGCGCTTCGCAGATATCATAACCGTACTCCGTCATAGCTTTTATGACGTTGTCCTCGTCATAAACCGCGAGGACGCCGCCGCCGAGGCGCATGACCTCCGCGACGCGGTATAAAAGCCTGTCGGAGCTGTTTTTGTTAAGCCGCACCGTCGTCGGAAAATCGCTTATACCGAGCTCCTCGATTATATCGAGTATAAGATACGTGACGGGGTTCGTAATATCAACGCCATCCTCGTCGACGCCGGATATGACGAGGTTTTGATAGTGCTGCGCGTCGCCCGAGCCGTAATTGCCGCCGCAGATCCACTCACAGCCTTTTATGAAGAAATGCGCCAGTATCTCACGCGCCCGCTTTTCGGTCAGAATTCCTTTTTCGATATCCGCCTTGTAAAACGGCGCAAGGAATTTGTCTATCCGTCCGATACCCGGCCAGTTGCCGCAAAGGCGCAGGAAAGCGAATACAAACCATATGCTCTGCACCGCCTCGTAAAACGACGCGGCGGGCTTGTAGGGGACGTTGCAGAGGTTGTTATAATTGTCCGTACAGCCTTTGTCTTTGAGCGCTTCAAGATACCTCTTGTGCCAGATATCGAACGCGTCAAGACATACTAAACAGCTTTTTGCAAACTCCTCTTTGCCCGTGCCTTTATATTTCTCATACGCCGCTTCGGCGTTTGCTCTTATGTAACCGACGCCCTTGAATACGACCGTCTCAAAATCGGCGGTAAGGTGGCTTAAGCTCATGAATACGGGCTTGCCGTTATACGTCGCCGGTATCTGGTGGCTTATAGCCGTCCCGAGCGTCGCTGCGCCGCTTATAAGCTCGCCGTCGCATATGCGCACGGGAGCCTCCGACGCAATTTTCATTATCGCCGCATCGTATTTTTGTATCGGGGTAAAACTCTCAAACCCCTCGATCTCGTCGAGGCTGACGGACATAGTTTCCTTTGTCATAAGTCCGTACTTGTGTCCGAGCGATTCACAAGCGAACCGCCGCGTCGCCTCCGATAATCTGACGGGGCGTTTAATTCCGTTTACGGATGAAAATTCCATAATTTACACCTTAATGAAGATTTTGGACTCAATGAGTCCAAAATCTTCGTGATCATTAATAAAGTGAATCGTAAAGCGTATCGAGAACCTTCGTATCGGTTATCTCTTTATCCGCTATAACGAGCAAGCCGGTTTTCGTCGTTGTCACGACTTTGCCGGCGGATTTTACCGCCTCGTCGGCTTTTACGTATTTTACGCCGTAGTGGTCGTATTCCGTAAGACCTTCCGTGCTGATACCGAGCTTTTCCATAGTCGAGACGGGGAGATAAAACTCCTTGCCGGATGCCAAAAGCGTCGCCTTTGTGTTGTATTTTTCAAGCCTTACCTGCTCGCCGTTGATGTAGGCGTTATAGCCGTTTGCCTTAAAGACAGCCATATCGGCAGTCAGGCACTCGGGCACCGCCGTCTGTTCGCTCTTTGTCGTGTAGCGGAAGCAGAAGCGGCCGTCCGGCGCGGCGTCGCCCTTATCCCAGAAGCCCATTATGTCGCCGTCGTCGACCGAATTGTCCGCCCACTTGAAATCGAGCGTTTCTTTGTCGTATCCTATAAGCGCGGCGCTTACCTTTACGGTCATGGTCTTACCGCTTATAACGTATTCCGCCTCGCCGACCTTTTCGGTAGTCCAGCCGTCCTTGAATTTCTCCACCGCGGCTTTCTTGCCGTCGCGGCTGCGGTTTATGACGTAGTCGAAGCCGTACCAGCCCGTATTTTCTTTGCCGTCGGACTTGATGAACAGATTCATGAACTCCGCGCCGTCGTCAAGTTTGATATTTTCGGCGCATTCGACGTAGAAATACAGATTTTCACCGTCGTACGATACTTTTGCGGTCAATATATCGTTTCTGCCCGTGTCGTTTTTATATTGGAAGCCGCCGACGTGCGAGGAGAAATCTCTGTGAGCTACGTCACCGTAAACGTCGCGGAATTCCGGTCCTACGCCGTACCATTGTACCTCGCCGCCGTTTAGATCTATGCTTCTCTGCCCGAAAGCCGCCTCGACGGGTCTGCTGCCCTTGTAGGCGCGTACGTTCATAACGGTCTGATAATAATAGTTATCGCCGAAGCCGCCCTTCATAGGCTCTATATCGCGCGAATATTCGGGATTCAAGTTATCAACGTAATAATTATATTCTTTTTTGGTTTTATCGTTTACGACGGTATACTGATATGCGATGGTCTGACCGGTGGCGCCTCCGCCCTCCCAGCGGCCCGCCCACCATTCGTTCCAGCCGGTTATCATAATAAGCTGCGGCGATTTTTTGATCGCGTTGTCAAACTGCTCCTGATAAGCAAGTCCGAGCCCGCTCGTCTGCGGGTAGAGCCCGAAGCCCATATCCCAGTCGCCCTGCGAAAGCTCCTTCGGTTCGCCCGTTTTTCTCGTATAGCTTCTGCCGGCGTTCGTTCCGTATGAGCCGTTTACCCAGAAGCCGCACATCACGACCATCTGTTCAAGCTGACGGGTACCGTCTACCTTTACGTAGCCGCCCTTCTGCGGGTACATCGTACCCCACGCCCAGCAGTTTTCGCCCTTTTTGTTTCTGTACCAGTCGTCCGTTTCGTTTGCCCAGGATATGCGGACGGTGAAAAATTCCTCCTGCTCCCGGGAGAGCTTCGTGCTGTCACCCGTGAACATTATGACGGGCTTTCCGTTCCACATAAACCACAGATCCTTATAAAGTCCGACGCTGTAAAGGTCGTTCCAGATCTGCGACAGCTCTTTTGCGTTATCGTCCTGCATGAGGAAGCAGACGTCCGGCGTTTTTGTGCCCTCTTTTCTCATTTCAGACCAGACCTTCAAAACCGCCTCGTAGCAGTTTTTATATAAAAGCCCGTTCGTCGTATCGAAATACACGAAATCTATACCCGCTTCGGACAGCATCGCGCCGTGTTTTCTAATCACCCACTCGTCGTTTGAGCGGTAGTAGCCAAAATACGGCTCCGCCCAGTAGTGCGCGAAACCGAGGCTGCCGGACTGCATTGTTTTCCACAGTCCTTCAAGACCGCCCTCCTCGTACGCTTTGGTGTGGTCCCACAACGGGCCGTTTGATTCATGCCAAAGGAAATAGAATATACCGACCTTTGCGCCGTTCGGCTTTTCGCCGCTGCAGCCTATAGCTCTGCCCGTGTCGTCTACCGTCACGTACGTGTCGGAGAAAACGTCTCTTGTATTCGGTTTTATGCCCGAATTGTCCGATTTTTCAACGCTTACTACGGAAACGGTGACGGAAAGATCGTCCACCGTGACCTGACACGGCGTATGGTGGTTCCAAAGGTGGCTGTAGCCGCCCTTTATGACATTCTGCGGCAGCGTGTCCGTAACGGACGGAGAATCGGCGCCCGGGGCGTACAGTCCTATCTTTTTGCCGTCTATTTTTATTTCCGCTATCGCGCGCTTTTCCTCGCCCGCGTAGACCTTGATTATATTATTGACAGGATCGTCTATAACGGTCACGCGCTCGCCTTTTGACAGATCCCAGTCCGCTTTCATATAGCCGTCAGCCGGCCAGCTGCCGCGCCTTATGCCTATCTGATTTGAGCGCATGGCTATCCACACGCCCGTCTGGTCTGTCGCGTCCTTCGCCACGTCCGTGAGCCTCAAACCGAGGTAAAACGTGATCCAGCTCGCCTCGCTTGACGGTGAGGCGCAGTTTAATATGAACGAGTATTCGGATTCCGAATCATCCGGCGCGGGCTGAAGCGGGTAAACGCCGGATACGGTCCTCGCGGGCATTATGACGGTCGAGCCGTCGGCGCCGCCGCCCGAATAAAGCGCGAAATCCGTTAAGGATTCGTTGCCCTTGAATTTTATCGTTTTAGTTGTTTTCATTGTTTTCTCCGACGTATCGTATTCCGGCAGTACAATGTCCGAACCGGCTCTGTATTCGGGTATATCCTCCGTCGTTTCCGCCGCGGTGTCGGGTGCCGCCGCCGCGTCCGTGTTCGTTTCAACGTCTGTTTTCGCGTCCGTTTCAGTCTGTATTGCATCGCCGTTACAGCCGATAAGACAGGTCATTACAAACAGGCAGGCGAGAATTGATGCGATAAATCTTTTCATACTTCTCTCCTTTTATATTTATTCATCATATTTTCCGTACATCGTTGACGGCGGAAGCGTCGCGCCCTCTCCGTTATCGTCCGGGAATGGCGTCAGATCGTCGTTTTCCACCGCTTTGCGTTCTTCTTCTATCCTGAAATCGGGGATCTTGTAGTTTTCCCCGTGATTCAAACAGCTCCTCCAGCCGAGTATGGCGGTCGCCGACATGGCGACGCCCTTGTAAACGTCGAAGAAAGGCGTTACATCGTTTACAAAATAGTCTATCATATTCTGCACTATCCAGTAATCTCCGCCGCCGTGACCGGCGTTCAGCGCCTTTTCCGCCTTTTCGCCCCATGCGGAAAGATCGGGCGTTATATACTGCACAAGCTCCGTCACGTCATCGGGCTTTGTGTAGTCCTCGTAATAAAGTCTTACCTTGTCGTTCGTATACCCGGACTGCTCCACGGAGCCGAGGTCGCCGACAACACGGTAGCGGCTGTAATCCGACGCCTGCGCCGTACAACCGGTAAAGGAAGCGACCATTCCGTTGTCCATTTCGCAGAACATCCTCGCCATGCCGTCGTCGTTCGGGCGGTAGTCGCGGAAAGCCGCGAGGCGCTTTGAATGCGCGGCGCGCGCCGAAACGTATTTCGGCATACAGTCCGTCATATACATAAGCGGACCCATGGCGTGCGTTACGTAGTACGTGCGCGGCATCCACGCCCTCCAATGATATTTGTACGGCGTAAGATACTTCATCGTTTCTATCGTGCCCGAGTGATTGTATTCTCCCTCGGCGTATAAAAACGTGCCGAGCGTACCGCCGTCTATTATGCGCTTCATCTCTAAATTCAGCGTCATGAACGGATAGTTTTCCGCTATCATGTATTTTCTGCCCGTCCGCTCTACGCAGCGCACGAGCTCAACGCACTCTTTAAGCGTGGATGCGGACGTGCATTCGCTTACGACGTCCATCCCCGCCTCCATGCACTTTATCGCGTAAGGCGCGTGCTGGTGGAAATAGTTTGCCAGAAATACGGCGTTCATGCCGGCTTGTTTGCCGTATGATAAAAATTCGTCAAAGTCGGAAAAGAGACGGGCGTTTTCAAGCCCCTTCACGTTGTCAAGCTGTTTCGCCTGCTTGTCGCAGACGGCGATGATCTGTACGACGGACGGATCCTCCGCCGAAATAAGCTCTACGTAGCTGCTTCCGCGCCACGCGCCGAACATACCGAGTTTGATAGAGTCAGACATTGTTTTTCACCTCTTTGATTACTTCAAAAATATTTTATCACGCCTTATGCGATTTGTCAATAATAAATTGATATATAGATAATGATTTAATATGAGGACATAAAAAAGGGGGCTGCCGCGTTCGGCGCGGCGTGATAATGAAGTATTATGATATTTCTTTACCGCGCCGAAGCTAAATTCGCCTAACGGCGAGCTAAATTATGCTCC
>CADBSB010000149.1 GCA_902797235.1 uncultured Ruminococcus sp.
ACGTTAAGACCGCGTCGACGATGCCTTCGTGATGCTGAGCCTCGTCCTTTTTGGCGATACACGGGCCGATGAACACGACCTTGGCGCCGGGCACGCGTTTTTTTATCGCACGGCAGTTTTCCTGCATGGGCGACAGCGTGTTTGCAAGGTACGGGATCAGACGCGGATAGTATTTTTGTATGAGCAGATTTACTGAGTGGCAGCAGGACGAGATTATTATATCGTGCTTGCCGCTGTCTATCATTCTTTCATATTCCGTTTTTACCGCGGACGCGCCGAGCGCGGTCTCCTCAACGTCGGCAAAGCCGAGCTTTTTGAGCGCCGCCCTCATTCCGTTTATGCCTATGCCGTCAAAATTCGCGATAAACGACGGGGCAAGGCTTGCGTAAACGGGATCCTTGCCGCTCAAAAGCACCTTGACCTTTTCCGTCTCATCCGTTATTTGCTTGGCGTCCTGCAGGCATACGACGAAGCAGTGACCGCAGAGTATGCACTCGTTGTTTATGATGTGAGCCTGGTTGCCCGAAAACCTGATCGATTTTACGGGGCAGTGGCGGATGCACTTGTAGCAGTTTTTGCAGTTTGACTTCTTGAACGTTAAGCAATCGGACATCTCACGCCTCCTGATTTGATTTTTTCAGCGCCGGAAGGACTGTTCCGGCAAAGAACTCGTTAAAATTATCCGTCGTTATACCGGTGTAAATCTCATCCCCGACTGTTACGGTAACTCCCACGCGGTTGCATTTTCCGGTGCAGAAGCTGCCTGAAATATTTATCTGTTTTTCAAGCCCGTGCTCTTTCAGTTTGCTCTGAAATCTTTCTATAATAGCCTGCGAGCCTTTGACGTAACATGAACTGCCTATGCAGATTTTTACATTTAACATGACTTTTTCCTTTTTATTTGTAATATTGCCCGCAAACGGACGATTTACGGGCAATATCGCTTTATTTGAGTTTCGCTTTGATTTCTTCCTCGTAGAATTTCTCCATGCTGTCGACCGATACGGAATAAAGCTTGCCGTCGACTGTGACGCATATGCCCTTCTGACATTGTCCGGTGCAGAAGGTGCCGGACAGCTCTACCTTATTTCCCAGCCCGTCCTCTTTTATCTTGTATTGCAGATAAGTGACGACCTTGCCGGAGCCTTTTATATAACATGAGGAACCTATGCAAACAACTACTTTCATTTGTAGCTCCTATAAAAAGTCAAGTGGTTTTAACCAACTTGCTGTATTTTTTGATGTTTTGAAGAATCCGAAAGGATTATTCGAGGGCATCGCCCTCCTTATTTCTTATTAGTTGCTCCAAACAACGATTCTTCGTGCAATTTCGTCGCATTTAGAAGAAATGATTCTGCTATTATAATTAAGCTTTTTCAATTCAATAATCGCTTCAATCAACAACTCTTTTTCACTTAACGACGCCAAGCGATTTCTCTCTTCTTGGATATGCCGGTTCAGTTTTTCTTGTTCTTCTTGAATCTTTTGTTCACGGTCTGCTTTCATATTTTCAAACATAATTCTTCTCCTTATTGATACTCGGCAACGTTTACCCAGTTCTTTAAGAATTCCGCTTCCTTCTCGCTGCCCTTTACGCTCTGTGACGCCGCGACTATCGACATCCATTTCTGCACGTACTTTTTAGGCGTGTCGCTCTTTTTGCAGAATATATCGAGATATTCCTCGGCGCCCTCTATATCGCCTTTGAGCCAGAAGGTCAGGTACGTCCTTGCGGCGTCAGCCGAAGCGTTGCCCTGCGTGGCGTGCGACCAGTCGATTATATACGCTTCGTCGTCCGGCGTTATTATCACGTTTGACGGCGTGAGATCGCCGTGCAGCAGCTTGTTGTGGGCGGGCATCGATTCAAGTCTGACGTTAAGCTCGTATTTCGTCGTCTCGTCAAAATCGGTCTCCGCGATCTTGCGCTTCATTTTATCCGTATGCTTCGTCAACAGAGGGCAGGTCTTTGAGTTTATCTGCATCTGAACGTCAACGAGGCGGTCAAGATATTTGCTCTTGTTTTCCGGATCCTCCGAAATAAGCTGCGAAAGCGTTTTTCCCTCGACGAACTCGTAAACTATCGTCCATCTGCCGTCGATTATACCGACCTCGTGCAGCTTCGGGATTTTAAGCCCGGTCTCCTCAACTCTCGCCTGATTCAGAGCCTCATTAAGTATGTTCGCCTTTGAAAACGTGTCGTCGAAAACCTTGTAGCAAAGATCGCCGCTTCTGTAAACGGTCTTGTTGTTCCTTACCGCTACTATCCTGTCAAATTTCATATCTATCACCCCGTTTTCTCAGATTTTCGCTTTGCTGTACGTACGCTTGTAGTCGTGCGGATCGCTTTGAATATCGGAGACTGATGCTTTCGGCATTTTCGGCTCGGTGAAGTGCTCGCCGTAATAAGCGTTTAAGTACATCTGCTTTATCTCGCTCATAAGCGGGTATCTCGGGTTTGCGCCGGTGCACTGATCGTCGAACGCCTGCTCGACCATCGCGTCAAGCCTGTCAAGGAAGTCTTTTTCATCGGGGACGTAATCCCTTATCGTCGGTTTGATGCCGACCGTCGTTTTCAGATCGTTTATCGCTTTTATCAGGCTTTCAAGCTTTTCCTTGTCGTCCGCGCCCGAAAGGCCGAGGCTTTCCGCGACCTCCGCGTACCGTCTTAACGTGTGCGGGTACGCGTACTGGGAGAACGTTCCCATTTTTACGGGAGCCTCCGCGGAGTTGTATCTCAATACCTCTTCAAGCATTAAAGCGTTTGCAACGCCGTGCGGGATGTGGTGGAAGGCGCCGAGCTTGTGCGCCATGGAGTGGCAGACGCCTAAGAACGCGTTTGCAAACGCCATGCCCGCCATAGTCGCCGCGTTCGCCATTTTTTCACGGGCTTCAACGTCCGTCAGACCGTTTTCGTACGCTCTCGGCAGATATTTGAATATCGTCTGTAACGCCTTTATCGCAAGTCCGTCCGTGTAATCGGTCGCCATGACGGAGGCGTACGCTTCAAGCGCGTGGCTTACCGCGTCTATACCGGACGCCGCCGTAAGTCCCTTGGGCGCGGTCATATGGAAATCTGTATCGATTATCGCCATGTTCGGCATGAGCTGATAGTCGGCAAGCGGATACTTCACGCCGCTCTGCTCGTCGGTTATGACCGCGAAGGGCGTTACCTCCGAGCCGGTACCGGCGGAGGTCGGTATAGCTACGAAATACGCTTTTTCACCCATTTTGGGGAACGTGTAAACTCTTTTTCTTATGTCTATAAAGCGCATCGCCATGTCCATAAAGTCGGCTTCGGGATGCTCGTACAGTACCCACATTATTTTGCCTGCGTCCATGGCGGAGCCGCCGCCGAGAGCGATTATGCAGTCCGGTTGGAACGCCGCCATCTGTTTTGCGCCTTCCTTTGCGCAGGCGAGCGTGGGATCGGGTGCTACGTTGAAGAATACGGAATGCTCTATACCCATTTCGTCGAGCTTATCCGTTATCGGCTTTGTGCAGCCGTGTGAATATAAGAAGCTGTCGGTTACTATAAAAGCTTTCTTTTTGTTCATGACCGTCTTCAGCTCGTCAAGCGCGACGGGCAGACAGCCTTTTTTGATATATACCTTTTCGGGTGCGCGGAACCAGAGCATATTCTCTCTCCTTTCGGCAACTGTTTTTATGTTCAACAGATGTTTGACCCCCACGTTTTCCGATACGCTGTTGCCGCCCCATGAGCCGCAGCCGAGCGTAAGAGAGGGGGCAAGCTTGAAGTTGTAAAGGTCGCCTATGCCGCCCTGAGACGACGGAGTGTTGACAAGTATGCGGCAGGTCTTCATCCGGCTCGTAAACTCATCCAGAACGTCCTTGGCAGTCGCAGTATTCAAATATATTGAAGAAGTGTGGCCGTAGCCGCCGTCCGCTATCAGACGCTCCGCTTTGTCAAAAGCGTCGTGAATGTCGGATGCGCGGTACATCGCAAGCACGGGAGAAAGCTTTTCGTGCGCGAATTCCTCGGACACATCGACGCTTTCGACCTCTCCTATAAGCACCTTCGTTCCCTCGGGCACGTTAACTTTGGCAAGCTCCGCTATCTTTTTCGCCTTCTGTCCCACTATACCGGCGTTCAGCGCGCCGTTTATAAGTATCGTTTTTCTTACTTTTTCAATTTCGTCGCCTTTCAGGAAATAACATCCTCTGTCGGCGAATTCTTCTCTTACTTTGTTATAGATCTTATCATGTACTATGACCGATTGCTCCGATGCGCAGATCATACCGTTGTCAAACGTTTTGGAGTGTATCACGGAGCTTACCGCGAGCATAACGTCGGCCGATTCATCAATGATCGCCGGGGTATTGCCGGGGCCGACGCCGACCGCGGGTTTGCCTGAGGAGTACGCTGCCTTTACCATGCCGGGGCCGCCCGTTGCGAGGATAAGATCGGCTTCCTTCATGAGAAGGTTGGTCATTTCAAGCGACGGAGCGTCGATCCATTCGATTATGCCCTCGGGCGCGCCGGCCTTTACCGCCGCGTCAAGAATTATCTTCGCCGCCTCGACCGTCGATCTCTTTGCTCTCGGATGGGGGCTTATGACTATGCCGTTTCTTGTTTTGAGAGAGATAAGGCATTTGAAAATTACCGTGGACGTCGGGTTAGTGGTGGGGATGACCGCGCCGATGATGCCGACGGGCTCTGCGATCTTTTTTGTTCCGTACGATTTGTCTTCCCATATCACGCCGCAGGTCTTTACGTTCCTGTACGCGTTGTAGATATGCTCGGCGGCGTAGTTGTTTTTGATCACCTTGTCTTCAACAACGCCCATACCCGTTTCCTCTACCGCAAGCTTTGCAAGCGGAAGACGGGCCTGGTTCGCCGCTGTTGCCGCGGCTTTGAATATATCATCTACCTGTTTTTGTGTGTAGGCGGAAAACTTTTTTTGTGCGGCTCTCACTCTGAGAATAGCCGCTTCAAGTTTCTTGACGCCGTCAACGGTTTCTCTATTGACATCCATAATACATTTTCTCCTCATTATAATGGGCGCGGACGGCGGCGGAAAGGTGGTGGGATCCGCCGCCGTGCGCCCTATCTAAACATATGGCGTTTAGCTGTTTATAAGCGGCAGCACCTTTTCCTTGAAAAAGCTTCTTGCTTTTTCGGGTTCTACCCTGTATTTTTCGTCGTTCACGGCCACGGCGGCGCCGCTCTTTGCGCATTCCCTCATGCAGAAGGAGGCTTCAAGCGCTACCTTGTCGTGAAGATCGTATTCCTCTATCATATGCTGAAAGGAAGAGAATACGTTGCAGCTGCCGTTTAAGTGGCAGCTCGTACCGACGCAGATCTTAACGGTTATCATTCTTTTGCTCCTTTATCCTTAACGTAGTCAACGTGGAGCAGCTCGTGTACCTTGCCCTTTATAATATCGCGGTAAAGCGTGGTGATCACCGGGTTTTCCTCGGAGCGTCTGATGGAAAGCTGTCTTTCCGATTCGTACATACCCTTGTCGCGCTTCGCGTGCTCGGGTGACGGAGCGAACGGCTGACCGCCGCCGCTTACGCAGCCGCCGGGGCAGGCCATGATCTCGATAAAGTCGAAGTGTTCGCCGGCCTTTACTCTGTTCAGTATCGTCTCTGCGTTGCCGAGGCCGCTTACCACGGCTATTTTAAGCTCGGTATCGCCGTACGGGAAGGAGAATTCCTTTATACCGTCGCGTCCGCGCTGTCCGGCGTGCGAAAGACTTATAAGGTTGGAGTGGGATTTGTTCGATACCACGCGGCGGAGCACCGCTTCCGTAACGCCGCCCGTCACGCCGAATATAAGTCCGGCGCCGGAGATCGTTCCGAAGGGCATATCGACAGCCTCGGGCTCGAGCTCCTTGAACACGACGTTGGATTCTTTTATCATACGGATGAGCTCCTGTGTCGTTAACACCGCGTCGACGTGCCTTTCGCCGTTTGTTGTGAATTCATCCCTCGCCGCCTCGAATTTCTTTGCCGTACACGGCATAACTGCGACGTTGAACTGCTTTTTGGAAGATTTCTTTCCCTGATCGTATAAGATGGACGCGAACATCTGCATGGGAGAACGGCAGGTGGATACGTTCGGCAGAAATTCCGGGAATTTCTTTTCGCAGAATCTTATCCAGCCGGGGCAGCAGGAGGTGATGAGCGGAAGCTTTTCGCCCGCTTCAACTCTCTGTAAGAACTCCTCGCTCTCCTCGATTACAGTAAGATCGGCGCCGAGGATCGTATCGTATATCTCATTGAAGCCGAGCCTGCGGAGAGCCGCGACTATCTTGCCCATAACGTTTTCGCCGCTTGCGCAGCCGAGCTCTCTGCCGACCGCGACGCGGACAGCCGGAGCTACCTGAACGGTTGTCTTGATACTCGGATCGTCGAGCGCCGCCCAGACCTTGTCC
>CADBSB010000150.1 GCA_902797235.1 uncultured Ruminococcus sp.
ACGCTGAAATAAGTGTTTTGAAGCAGGAAGATCAAAAGCGCGGATATAAGCCCTATACCGATGCTGATGATGAGCCCCTGTCCGTATATCTCGTCGGCGCGGCGCTTTCTCATGGCTCCGACCTCGCGCGTGAAAACTATGCCTACGCCCGTCGAGACGAGATCTCCGAAGAACGTGACGATGGCGGTGACGGGCGTAATGGCATTGATTCCGGCGACACCCGTCTCGCCTATGAAGAATCCGGCGATTATGCTGTCGGAGAGCAGCATAAGATACATTACCGCTTTGGTAAACGTGCCTGATATAAGCATTGAACTGAATTTCTTTTCGCAAAAGCCTTTCATTATGAGTTCCTTTGATATCAAATTGTTTATTCTGCATCAGAACGTTTTGGCAATCTTTATTACTTCACGCCGTCCGTGCTTTGCTGTATCTAATATTATAAATCATATATTTACAAAAATCAATATTATTTTCAAAATAATTTTCTGAAAACAAGGTGTTGCGTTCCGGAACATTCGGCGGTTTTCGACGATCTGTATGTTCCGTTCCGAAACAGTCCTTGAAATTTTATCAGAAATATATCAAGGCGTGCCGTTGTTTACGGGAGTTGTAAATGAGATTTAATTAAGAATTAAGAATTAAGAATTATAAAAGGAACAAATTAAAAAGAACAGAGGCGATACAACCACTATCGCCTCTTATTTCATAATTTTTAATTCTTAATTCTGAATTTTCTTCAACCATATCTTCATATCCGTCTCCCCTCTGTTCGCAAACGCGTGGTATGGGATCATGTATAACGGCTGAGGGTCGGCGGGGACGAGGACGGCGGGAAGGCCGAATTTGCCCTGTGTGACCTTTATATCGCCGCCCGTGAGGGTCGCCTCATTTAAATGCGGGTTGTCGATACCCTCCGCGCACATGATGAACGGACCGTATGACACGGCGGACAAGCCCTCGTTAGTTTTGACGCGCGGGTCGGAATAATTATATTCAGGCGTCATATCAAGCATAAGCCTGATCCGATCGCCTTTTTTTACGTTTATATAAACGTACCCCTTGACCTTTGCGGCGTTTACGGCAACTCCGTTTACGCAGACCGCGTACCTGCCGCACCACGACGGGACGCGCAGGGCGAGACGGACGTCGGCTGTGGACGAAATATTTATCTCGCCGTCAGACGGATAATCAGTCTTCTGCTCTATATCGAATCCGTCAAAATGCGAGACCGAGTCCATATACTGGTTTACGAAAACGACACGGTCGTTATACGCGTACAGAAAATCGGCGACAGACGGTATGAATCGCGTCACGTTCGGCGGACAGCACGAGCAGCCGAAGACCTCCACGCGCTCCGTAATCGGAAAATGAGTATCGGGGCGTTTTTTGCGCGCTTCAAGGTCGATTTCCTGTGCGTTTTCATAGAAAAACGATCTTCCGTCAAGCGAAAGCCCCGACAAAAAGCCGTTGTAAATGACCTTTTCCGCAATATCCGCGTATTTTGCATCGTCCGACAAAAGCGACATACGGCGGGCGAACAGCGAAAGCGACAGCGCCGCGCACGTTTCGGCGTAAGCCGTGTCGTTCGGCAAATTGAAATCGCCTTCGAATCTCTCGCCCGCGGCGGTAGAGCCTATCGCGCCCGTTATATACATCTTGCGCTCGACTATGTTGTCAAACAAACGCTCGCAGGCGGTTTTTAATCCCTCGTCGTCAAGACGGTGTGCGAGATCCGCCATGGCGCAGTAGAGGTAGCACGCGCGTACGGCGTGACCCTCGGCGGTGAACTGCTGTCTTACCGGCAGATGATCCTGATTGTAGTCGGAATGCGCGCTGTCCTTGCCCGGCTTTGTTCCGCGCCCGCGCATATTTACAAAATGAAGCGACAGGTCGAGCCACTTTTTGTCGCCCGTAAGGTCGTACAGCTTGACGAGCGCCAGCTCGATCTCTTCGTGCCCCGAGGATGAAAACGCCGCGCTGTCCTCGTCGACGAAGACCTTTTTTATATGCTCCGTATAGTCGGTCATAAGATCAAGGAATTTGCGCTTGCCCGTCGCCTTGTAATACTCCACCGCCGCCTCGAGCAGGTGCCCCGCGCAGTATAATTCGTGGCAGTCGCGGTCCTTGAATATCATATCCGGCGCTAATTGCTCAAAATAAATATTGAAATAGCCGTTTTTGAGCCTGCCGCGCTCTATGCAGTCGACAAGATGATCGACGCGCGCCTCTTCGCCGGGCATTTTTTCCTTTGCCGTCAGATACGCGACGGACTCCATCCATTTTGCCACGTCGGAATCCCAGAAATAGTGCGGTCTGTTCGGATCGCCCTCCTTGTAATTCATCTCAAACGCGCCGATACAGCCCGTGTCCGAAAACCTGTCGTACACCGCGTCGAGCGTCACGTCGCGTATCAGCTTCTGCTTATCCGCCCAGAAGCCGCGCCTTATATCCGTTTTATCGTACGGTAAATATCTGTTTTTCATAAGCCTTTGAGCCTTTCTGTTGACGTTTTGTAATCAAATTCACGCGAAAATACGCTGGATGAGCCGCAGACGAGCATATTCGCGCCGTTATCGATCATTATTTTTGCGCTCTCAAAGCTGACGTTTCCGTCGGCCTCGATATAATACCCGTCCGGCAGAAGCGCCCTTGCGCGTTTTATCTTGTCAAGCGTTGCGGGGATCAGCTTTTGTCCCGAATAGCCGGGATTTACGGTCATTATAAGTAAGCCGTCAAAAGAGGCGTATATATCTTCAAGCACGTAGAGCGGCGTTGCGGGGTTGAGCGCCAGAAGCGCCTTTGCGCCCTTTGATTTTATATATTCCGCGGCGCGCGCGGGGTGATACGTCGTCTCGTAATGCACGCTTACAAAGTCGCCCTCACCGAAATTGAAATAATTAAGCTTTCTCTCGGGTGAATTTATCATAAGGTGGATATCGAGCGGTATATCGAAATCGCGCTTTATCGCCTTGACTGTCTCCGTGCCTATCTGTATATTCGGCACGAATTCCCCGTCCATAACGTCTATGTGTATAACGTCCGCGCCGGCTGATATAAGCGCTTTTATTTCATCAAAGAGGTGCAGCTGATCCGCGCACATGAGCGACGGGCAAATAAGTGTTTTCATTTACATCCTTTCATAACACGGGGCTGCCGTATCGGGCAGCCCTGAATGTTAATAAACAATATCAAACGTTAATTTTTGTTACAAGTCTTATCACTATGCACAAAAGCAGCTGGTAGCCGATGACGTGCAGAGCGTTTATAGACGTGAACGTGTGAGTGAAAATCATGAACACGCTGAATATAAGGCCAATTATGACGGACAAGAAGCAGATTATCATGTTTATCTTTGCCGAATAAACCATCTTGTCGCAGAGCATCAGGGAGCGGAGAAGCGCCTTTATGCTGTTTCTCGAAACGACGGCTCCTTTGCTTGCCTTGCTTACCTTTGTTCTGCGCTCGTTTTCTCTTGTGCGCAGTATTCGGCAGTGATAAATGTCGGTATCGAGATACGATCTTATCAGCTTCGTATCGATATTCGGGTCGAGCGTTCTTATCGCAACGCATCTTGTGGACGTTGAAAGCTGTTTTATGACTGACACGAAATCCTTGTCCATTTCGTATTCTATGTAGAATTTAGCCGTCACAACGTCGTTTATTATCATATACATTATGCGGCTCTTGTCGTTGTTTTCATACTGCTTGTCGTCTGTGCAGTATTTCGGGTCGAGCTTGCTGCCCATGTAGAGCGCGGAGCCTAAGAACACCTTTTGAGCGTCTACCGTCGCCTCTATGCCGTTTTCGACCGCGTTGTCTATCGAAACGTTGTTTGAAAACTCGTTATATTCCTTCGCGGCATTCTCGCAGATCGAAAGCAGCGGGCCGCCTATTTTGCGGAACAGGCTCGTCAGGACGTACATTATGTGGTCCATCCTGCTGTCGTTATAAAGCCTTACCGACGTTATCTTGTCAAGCGCGGGCGGAAATACGTCCGTATCCTCAAACGTGACGACGGAGGCGTCCGCGTACTGCTCCGCGGCGGATTCGCTTATAACGCAGCTGTCGTCCGCGTACGTCTTCTTCGCGCCGGAGTACGACGGAAGCGTGATAGCCGTAAATACTGCGGCGGGCATACACAACGCTGTCGCGGTATAAGCGGCGTTCACCGCCTCGGAAATATCCTTTTTAAGTATGAGCACGAGAGCGAGCACCGCGGCGAATATCAGCGCAATAACCGGGAACATAAGATTTATATATCCCTTTGACGACGACGGCTTCATATTGGAGCCGAAGAAGCCGCGCACGAAATTCGTTTTTGATACGCGCAGCATCGGCGCGTTTTCCGGTACGTAGTCGTAAAATTCCTTCTGTTCGGCGGAGTTTTTGCCCGGAGTGTACGTTTCCATAACGAATTTGGGCTTAGACTGGCCGCCCGAAATGATGCGGAAGTTTAGCGTGTCGCGCTTGACGCATCTGTATCTCGCGGCGAGCATTAAAACGACGCACAGGGCGGACGCCGACATCACGGGGTGCATGACGGGATTTCCTGCAACGGCCGATATAATGCCGTAAACGAACGTGATTATTACGCAGAGCGCGCCGAGCGAGCAGATATCGGCTTTACCGGAGAATATACCCTTTATGCCGGATATGATATGGCTTACCGCGAATATAGCGCAGATCGCGAAAAGCTGCAAATCTATGAGTATGAATACCGACGGGTTTGTTACGGGCGAGCAGAAATGCGGGAACTTGTCGCCGAAAAACGACAGTATCTCGTACGCGAAAACGAGTATCGCAAATATCGAGGATAAAACGAGCGAGGTCTTTGTTAACGAGAATTTCTTTTTAAACGCTTCAAGGAACGTCTTTCTCTGGTCGTACGCGGTAAATTCGTCGTAATTTCTGACGACGGGCTTTTCCTCCTCGACCTCGTCCTCTATCTCAGCCGATGAGAAATCGGCTTTGTTTTTGACGGGATTCTTCGCCGGCTTTTCCTGCCTTTCGCCGAAGGCGTCCATTATAGCCTCCTCGGAGGCGGTGTAGCCGTCCTTGCTCTCGGGATGCCTGTCCTCAAAGAACACGTTGAAATCGTCTATATCCGTGTTGTCCGGCTCCTCGATCACGGGCTTCGTTTCGGTTATAACTGCCGTCGCGTCGGGTATCACAGCCGTCTTGTCCGGTATCACCGCGGTTTCGTCGGGGATCACGGCAGTTTCATCGGATATGACGGTCGTATTGTCCGTTATGATCTGCGTTTCATCCGGTAAAACCGCCGTTTCATCGATGACTTCCGTTTTATCGGGCAGGATGACGGTCGCGTCCGGTATCACCGTCGTCGCTTCCTCTTCGCCCGCGTAGTCGAATTTCTTTGTTTCTCCGCCGTCCTCGGTTACGGCTTCGGTCGCCGCGGCGTTTGTAACGAACGGGCTTATAATGCCGTCGTCCGGCTCAGCTTCGTTCTCCTCCGGCTCGTCCGGCACGGTCGTTATGAATTCCGTGTGAAGCTCGGGCCCGTCGTTTTTCTCCGTGGCGGGCGCGGAAACGGCGGCTTTGATTATTTCTTCAAGCGGGATCGTTATCTCCTCCTGCTTCGTCTTCTCGGCAGGCTTATCCTCTTGTTTTATCTCCTCTGTGGACTTTTCATCGGGCTTTGTTTCCTCCGCCTTTGCCGGCTCGGCGGCAGTCGCCGGCGCGTCGTCCGTGAACATATCGCCTATTTCGTCCGCAAAGGAGGAGAGCTGCGCGTCGGAAAGACCATCGTTTTTATCGGACTGCGGAAAGATCTCGTTTTCGTTATTGTCATAAGTCCTTATGACCATATCGTCGTCGTCTTTATCGTGCTTCTTTTTCTTTTCCTTTTTTTCGCGCAGTTTTTTGTTTTTCTTCTTGTTTTTCTTATTTTCTTCCTCGTCGAAGAATTTATCGAGCAGCTTTACCTTGTCCGATATCGTCTCCGCGTTTTCCACGGTCAGATGCGAGGTCGTCGTTTCCGCCTCGCTCTCTTCAAAATCGGGTTCTGTGTGCTTTATATCCGGTTGCTTTTCGTCTTCATCGTCGTTTATTTCAAGCACGAGTTTAAGCTGTTTTACAAGATCGTCAACCGACATATCTTTTTTATTCTTGTTATCCATGAAAGACCTGCCTTTCTCACAAGGAATTCTTTACTTTGGCAGCGTATGAGAGTATGACCGCCGCGGCGCACGATACGTTTAACGAATTTATTTTGCCGAACATCGG
The DNA here is from genome assembly GCA_902797235.1 of uncultured Ruminococcus sp. Lineage (GTDB taxonomy): Bacteria > Bacillota > Clostridia > Oscillospirales > CAG-272 > UBA1248. The sequence goes on from CADBSB010000150.1 coordinate 6,247, forward strand.
TATGCTTACCGTGTAATCGCAGTTTTCTTTGACTATACGCGAAACTCCGTCGCCCTCCGAGCCGAAGACGAACGCGGCGGCGCGGTCGAGCGGCGCGTCGTAAATGCTTTGTCCGTCCGCTTCCGCGGCGTAGCACCAGACGCCGCGCGATTTGAGCTCCTTTATGCACGCGGAGAGGTTCGGCACCTTGACAACGGGCACGTACGATAAGGCGCCGGCGGACGCTTTTGCCGCCGCGGCTCCGAGCGTTGCCGAATGGCGCTTCGGGATTATCAGCCCGTGCACGCCCGCGCATTCGCAGCAGCGGAGCAGTGCGCCTAAATTATGCGGATCCTCTATGCCGTCCGCTATCGCGAAGAACGGCTGCTCGCCCTTTTCCTCGGCGGCCCTGAAAATATCGTCGAGCTCCGCGTATTCCGCGGCGGAGGCGTAGGCGGCAACGCCCTGGTGGACGCCGCCCGCGCAAAGCCTGTCAAGCTTCTGCTTTTCCACGTCGATCACGGGTATCCCGTTTTTGATCGCCGTGGCGGCTATCGTCGTTATCGAGCCCTCGCGCTGACCCTTTTGTATCAGTATTTTGTCAATATCCTTGCCGCTTTTTAATAACTCCGATACGGCGTTTCTGCCGAATATCAGATTCTCTGGCGGCTTGTCGTACTGTTTTTTCTCGTACATTTAAAACCTCTTAACGGAGTTTGTTCCTTATTATCTTTCCGCTTATCGTCTTCGGCAGCGTGTCGCGGAATTCAACTATCCTCGGATACTTGTACGGAGCGGTGTGCTCCTTAACGTACTTCTGTATCTCTTTTTTCA
>CADBSB010000151.1 GCA_902797235.1 uncultured Ruminococcus sp.
TCCCACCACGGCTTAGACAGGTCTACGTACGGCAGCTTTTCAAACGGCAGAACGGAATTGGACTGCGCGAGAGAAGCGCCGGATACCATATGCACGTAGCAGAGGTCGAATTCATCGGAGCCGGCCTTAACGCTCGTGCTGATCTTGTTGTTTACCACGGAATATTCGTCGACAGATATTTCAAAATCTATGCCGTAACGGTCCTTTATTATGTTGTTCCTTTTGAAGACCGCGTCGTGCAGCGGGTCGGACGTCTCGTGATCCTCGGTGTAAATGTCCGTCGACTGCATACCGTCGGGTGCGATCACGCGGAACACCCTGCCCTCGTACTTAACGTCGGGCAGATCGGGAAGTATCTCCGTCTCCTCCGGCTCCGTCGTCACTTCAACGGTCGTCGCGTCGGCTGTCGTCACGTTTCCCGGCTGATCGGCACAGCCCGCGAACGTAAACGCGGAAAGCGCCATAACGGCCGCGAATACAAAACACAGCATCTTTTTCATGTTTTTCCTCCGTCAAAAAATCAGAATATGAATTCTTTATATTATAATATCATAACTTTTAATAAAATGCAAGGTGTTTTTTATATTTTTTACAAAAATACGCGAAAATACCGTGCTTTAAAATCAGACCGCGCGGCTATTTGCTCAGGCTCTTGTCAAACGCCTTTACTATGCCCTCTATCTTCTTTTTCGCGGAATTCTTGTATTTTTTAAGCGTGGACGAAACGTCGGTCGATTTTTTTACGAGCAGGTCGCGCACGTAGGAGCCGATGCTCTCGTTTATATTTACGTACGCCATGTCGAACACGCGGTTCCTTACTATGTAGTCTATCATCTCCGCGGATTCCGCGTCGCGTGTGACCTTGCGTTTCAGGTACGTTTCGTACAGTACGGGCGTTACGGTCTTATACGCCTCCGCCGCCATATCCTCTATGATCACGGAAACGTATTCGCGGTCGGCCGGCTTTACGGTCACGGGTACGCAGATCATATTAGCGGCGCCGTTTACGAAGGACTTGTATTCGTCCTGAAATTCGTCAAGCTTCGGGACGGGGATTATACCGTAATCGTCGTCCATTTCGCGCAGCTCCTCCGCCGTGTCGAGTTTGGCGTCAAGAAACAAAGCTCTGCCGTCGAAAAACAGCTTTGACACGTTCGGGAATTTGGGCAGGCTCGTTTCAAAATACGCGTTGTTTGTGATTATTATATCGTATATTTTTCCGTATATTTTCGTATCGCGCTCCACGTTCGGGTCGTAATACGGCACGTCGTCCGCATCCTTGAAAACGAGCATACCGCCCGCCGCGTAGTAAAGGCTGTACGGCGCGTCGAGATACCACGTCGAAAAGCCGAAAACGTCGTCCTTGCCGTCGGCGCTTATCTTTCCGTCGCCGTCAACGTCGGCGGTCGCGTCCTTCGTGTACTCATACAGTTTGTCAAGCGTCCATTTGCCGTCCTTTACGAGCCGGTACGGATATTCGAGATCGCGCTTGTCGAACATCGTCTTGTTGAAGTACATCGCTGACGTCGCGGCAAAGCCCGAAGGGCTTAGATCGCCGTTCACCATCATAAGATTGTTCCTGATCGAAAAGCCGTTTCCTATGTCCTTGTCCCACCACGGCTTTGAAAGGTCCACGTAGGGCAGCTTTTCAAACGGCAGGACGCAGTTGGACTGCGCGAGCGAGGCGCCCGACACCATCTGGGTATAACAGAGATCGTAATCGTCTGTGCCGGCCTTAACGCTCATCCTTATCCTGTTGTTCACGGCGCCGAGGTCGTCCTTCATGACTATGAGCTTTATGCCGTACATGTCCTCTATCGTTTTGTTTCTTTTAAACACCGCGTCGTGCACCGGCTCCGACGTCTCGTGATCCTCGGTATAAACGTCGGAATCCATGCCGTCCGGCAAAAGAACGCGGAAGACCCTGCCGTCGTATCTTACGTCCGGCAGCTCGGGCAGTATCTCAGTCGTCTCAGGTTCGGTCGTCGCCTCGGCTGTCGTAATATCCGCGGCCGTTGTTTCCGTATTCGTTTCCGCGCAGCCCGCGAACATAAACGCGGACAGCGCCGTTACGGCCGCAATCATCAGGCACAGAGCTTTTTTCATTTTTTCAACCTCCGCCGTATTATTGTATCCGTTTACATAATACCTTATTATCGCGTAAAATGCAAGTCTTTTTTGATATTTTTTTCAAAAAAACCGGCGATAAAAACCGTGCGATAAATTTCGATGCACGCTGACCCGATAGGATATTAAAAAACGCCGTATATCCCGTCTTTGTGATTTCTCGTTATAAAATAGTATTTATTGACACGAAAGTGCGACATCTTTATCCTTGCCGGTCGTGTATCATATACGCACAACACGATATGAAAAGGATGATGAAAATGAAGGAAAGAGCAAACGTACTTACAACTAAACCGCTTCTGACAAAAGCGGCGGAATTTATAAAGGATAAAAGAAAGGATATTATATACGGTCTTGTTTACGGCGCCCTGACGTTTTTGTTCGGCCGCGCGGAGCTGCTGTTTGAAACGTCGCCGCTCGGCATAGCGTTCGTCTGCGCGTCAAGGGACGGCATACCGTTCACCGTCGCGGGCATGGTGATAGCGGCGCTGACGTCAAAAGGAGAGCAGTCCGTGGTATATCTGTCCGGGCTTATCGTCGCCGTCGGATTCAGATACGCGCTGTCGTTCGTTCTGCACAGAAAAAGCGCGTCCGTATACAGATTGAACGACGGTTACGCGGCCCGCATATCGTCGTCCGCCGCCGGCGCGGTCACCGTTTCGGCGGTGAGGATAATATACGGCGGCTTCAGATATTACGATCTGCTCGCGGGCGCGTTTTTCATCCTATGCGCGTGCGGCGCGGTCTACGCATATTCCTGCTTTACGGATAAGGAAAACAAGGATACGGAAAAGTACGAGGCGGGTATCGCCGCCATGCTGTTCTCGATCGTCGTGTCGCTGAAAGGGGTCTTTGTGTTCAGCGTGTCGCTGTCGTCGTTTGCGGCGTTTCTTTTAACGCTTGCGGCGTCAAGGCGCGGCGGAGCGCTGCGAGGCGTCGTCGCGGGCTTCATCTGCGGCGCGGCGGCGGATATTTCGCTCTGCCCGGTGTTCGGCACGGTCGGCTTCATCTGCGGACTTTTGAATCCGCTGCCCGCGTACGTCGGCGTGCTCTCGTCCGTAACGGTGGGGCTTTTCATAGGCTTGCAGACGGGAGGCTTCCAGACGCTGACGTCAAATCTGCCGGAGGCGGCGTCGGCTTCGTGCACCGTGCTCGTCGCGGAATATTTCGGCATCATGCGGAAAAGACTGCCCGCCGCATACACGGCGGCGCTCCCCGCGTCCTTATCGTACGCCGCGTGTCTTAAAGATATGCGCGAGAGGGATGCGGAATCGGTCAAACGGCTGTCAGACGCGTATAAAAGCATCTCGTCGCTGACAAAGGATATATCGACGTCGGAGAGAAGACCGGATCAAAAGGAGGTCGCCTCCATATGCTTTCGCGTCATATCCGGCTTTTGCGCGGACTGCAAAAACAAACGCGTATGCGGCGCGCACGACGAGGCGGAGGCGGAAGCTCTGTCGGAGCTTTTCTGCGCCAAAGGCCGCGTAAACAGGGCTGATCTGCCCGACACGATTAAGGATATATGTAAATTCGGCGACGGTATGGCGGTAAAGCTGAACATCGCCGTGTCGGAATACGAAAGGCGTCTCGTCGAGCTTGATAAGGCGGGCGTCGTGTCGCTTGATTTTTCGGTCATTTCAAGGCTTTTGCAGAAGCAGATACAAAGGGGTGAGATAAAAAACGACGAAAAGCTTTCGTCGGATTTGTCGTCGCTTTCGCGTTACAGGGAGCTTTTCGGACGCGATATAACGGTCACGGGCGACAGGAAAAAGCAGATAGTCGCCGCGGGAGCCGATATAAGCGGAATAAGGCGCGGCGCGGACGAGCTGAAAAGGACGGCGGAGACGGCTTTGTCCGTTAAGCTGAAAGAGCCGGAGATAACGGCGGAAAACGGCTTCGCCGTGTTCAGGACGGAGAGCGCGCCGACGCTGCACGCGGAGGTGGAGCGCGCGGACAAGCCGAAGAACAGCGAGATAGTTAACGGCGACACGTCGTTTTACACGGAATGCGACGACAGGGTGTTCTGCGCCGTCTGTGACGGTATGGGAAGCGGCCGCGACGCGGCGGTATCGTCGCGTCTCACCGGCGTCGTTTTAGGGCGGCTTCTGTACGCCGGATGCGACCGCGCCGTAACGCTCGAGGCGCTGAACGACATAATAAGGCAGAGAAGGACGGAGTGCTTTTCAACGCTCGATCTGCTTGAAGTCGATCTCACGGACGGAAAAGCGGCGTTTTACAAATGCGGCGCGTCCGTTTCGTTCATACTGCGCGGCGGCAAGGCGTACAGGATAGTGTCGCACACGCCGCCCGTCGGAATAATGCGCGAGCTCTGCGCGGAAAAGATAGAGCTTACGGTAAAGAAGGGAGATACCGCGGTAATGGTGAGCGACGGTATAACGGGCGGAAGCGAGGAGACGGACTGGCTCTGCGACCTGCTCTGCGAGTTCGGCTCCGCCGCGCCCGCCGCCGTCTGCGACGCGGTTCTGGAGAAGGCGGAGAAGAGGTACGGCAACGCGGACGATATGACCGTTTTAGCGGTGAGGTTTACGGAGGAGAAATAAAAAATGAAGACGCTGACGCTAATGAAAAAAAGCCGGACGATCGTCCGACTTTTTTACAAATCGTTATTATCAGTCTATGCTGTCTAAAACACCTTCGAGCCAGTTCTGGAAGCTTCCGTCGTTTATGCCGTTCTGCACGCCGTTTACAAGCAGGAATATGACGAATATGATGATGCCGAGTACCATGGCTATCGACGAAATGATTATACCGGCTATGGCAAGGCCTCTCTTATAAAGCGCGGTGCCGATTATGCCGAATATAAGTCCCGCAAATCCGAACGTAAGCGCGTAGACTATTCCGGCGGCGGGGATCCAGCAGGTGAACAGCGCGATGAGGGAGAATATAAAGCTGTGTATGCCGAGTATAAGGCTGGCTATCTTTTTGCCCTTGCTTACCTGCTTTACGGGTTTTGCGGCGGGCTGAGGCTGAGGCGCGTAGTACGCGGGCTGGGGCTGAGCGTAATATACGGGCTGTCCCGGTTGAGCGGTGTAGACCGGCTGCTGCGGCTGCGTATATACGGGCTGCGGCTGAGGCTGAGGCGCAGGCTGCGGCTGGGGAGCCGGTTGAGGCTGGGGAGCCGGCTGCGGCTCGGGTTGAGGCTGAGGCTCGGGCTGTTTGACTGTGAGCGGCTCTCCGCAGTTGGTGCAGAACTTCATTCCGTCTTCATTATGCGCTCCGCATTTTGCACAATATGACATAACAGTGATTCCTTTCTTTTAATACGTTATTGTAAATTGGTTCAGATAATTTTCTATTTTACTGAAAACGTCGAATTCCGTGCCGCCGTTGATGATAACGATGATAAGCGACAGCACAAAGAACGCAAGACCGATGATGGAGAGTATGAGGCCTACCTTCGCCGTGGCTTTTCCGCCCTTCGTGACGCCGATTATACCGGTAATGAGGCCGACGATCGAAAAGACGGGGAAGAAGCAGCAGACAAGACCGAGTATGCCGAATATAAGGCTCACTATACCTATGCCCTTTCCGTTCTGGGCGGGCGCCGTATCCTCGGGAGGCGGCGTGTAGGTCTGCCCCTGCTGATACTGCGTATAATTGTAATTCGGCTGAGTGTAGCCGCTGTTTTGATTGTTTTGTCTGTACTGCTCGTACTGTATCTGCCAGGCGGGTTTTTCCGGCTCCGCGCCGCTTTCATCGGGCTTTTCCGCCGTCGGCTCCTCCGGCGCGGCGGGCGTTTCCCCGGCTACGGGCGCTTCCTCCGGTTTGTCTGTAATATCGATAACGGTAATATCCGGTTTTTCGGGCTCCGGTATCAGGCGCTGACCGCATTCCGTGCAGAATTTCTTTCCTTCCTCCGAATAAGTACCGCAAATAGGGCAAATCGGCATTGATCATAACTCCTTTCGGCTTTTTTATTATTATACAGCATTGTTTTGATTTTGTCAATATTATTTTATAAAAACACGTCGGGCGACAGATAATTAAACGGCGGGTACGGTATATTGCGCAGTATAAAGAACGCGCCGAGGATCACCGCGTATATTATCGCGCCTTTGTCCGATATTTTTATCGGCTTCATTATCTCTTTGCCCAAAATAATTGAAAAATACCATTTTATAAGCAAAAGCGCGGCGTAGGGCAGAGAAAGGGTGAAAAGCAGATTGTATTGCAGCGCGTCGAGTATTTTAAGATGAAACAGCGAATCGAGCGCGCGCCCCGCGCCGCAGCCTATACAGTATAGCCCCGTCGCCCCGTAAAAGAAGCAGGGCGGCGACTTGAATTTCAGAAAAAGGAAAACGCATAAAAACAGGGCGGCGGGCACGGACACGCCGACTGTTATCCTTACCGCCGTCTTTTGTTTTTTCATTATCTGTTAATACCTACGACGAGCAGGGCTCTGCTGTCGTTGTATCTCTCCTTGTTGTCCTTAGCGCCGAAAACGCCGCATAACACCTTTTTCGTACTGAACGCCGCGGACCCGATAAGGCAGCAGCCCGCCTGGTCCGTCGTACCGGTCTTCATACCCGTCGCGTTTTCATAGAAGTACGGGCTGTCCGGATCTATCAGCTTGTTGGAGTTCGTCCAGGTGTTCTTGTGGCCGCTTGCGTACCTCACGTCGTCCGTGTACGTGCCCGCGTATTTCATTATCACGGGCTCGTATAAAGCCGCGTACGCCACGGTCATCATGTCTATTATCGTCGAATAATGATCGTCGTTGTGGTCGCCGTCCGGGCACGTGAAATGCGAGCCGGTAAGCCCGAGCACCTCTTTGCCGTACCTGTTCATCTCGTCGACGAACACCTTTACGGCGGCCTTGCCCGTAAGCGTCTCGTCCTTCGCTATCTTCCTGCCGACGCCGGCGGCAAGCACGTACGCCGCGTCTCCGCCGGACGGGAGCATCATGCCCTCTATAAGCATCTCCGCCGTAAGCTCGTGATTCTTTTTCACGTAGGCGATCGACGAATCGGGCGCCAGAAGCTCAAGCTCGTCCCCCGGCTTGAAAACGGCGGCGAGGTCGCAGTTCTTTATCGCTATAATTGCGGTCAGAAGCTTCGTCGTGCTCGCCGGGTAGAGCTTTTTTTCGGGGTCGCAGTTTATGTAAAGTATTTCCTTCGTATTGGCGTCTATAAGTATGGCGTAGGGCGACGTTGCCGTGGCGTTCACCTTGTTTTCCGTAAACGTGAACATACCGTAGGGCGACGGCTCGGGCGGCTCGGTTTCGGCCTCCGTCTGCGTTTCCGTCGTCTCCGGCGCCGTCTCCGTGTCCGCGCCCGTTCCCGTTTCCGTCTCCGCGTCCGTCGTCACGCTCCCGGTTTCGGTATCGGTCGTTTGTCCCGTGTACGGCACGTAAGACGTTTCCTCCGGCGCCGTATCGCATGAGCACAGTATAAGCCCTGTAAGCGTTATTATGCAAATAAATATTGATAAAAGCTTTTTCAAATCGTTTGTCCTCAGTGTTTTTTTATATCATATCGCTTTTTTTTCGTTTTTTAAACCTATATAAAATAAGGATTTGTAAATATTTATTCCGCGCGGCGCAAAAAACGTCGAATAACCGCAAAAATCGAAAAATTTATCAAAAAACGATAAAAAGGTATTGACAATACCGAAAATGTGTGGTATTATAAGGAAAACGTAAAACGGGGGAGACAAGTATGGATCAAAACGTTTATGAAGGACCGGTGATCGAAAAATATAAATTCGGCGTACCGGAGCGCGTGTTCGCGTTTTTGTATTTTGCCGTCGGTTACCTTATATGTAAAAGCTTTTCGGGCGCGGGCGCCGGTCTCGGTGCTTTTATTACCGTCGTTATAATCATCGCGTCGGTCGCCGTGTATTTCAGCGTAAAGGGTATCGGGCAGAGGCCGTGGCAGTACGCGTACCTGTGCGTAACCGCGGCGTTCGGCTCCGTCTATATACTGTCCGACAACGGTTTTATAAAATTTCTTCTGACCGTATTCATACTCTTTGCCGTGACGTTTTATATGTACTTTACGGAGGGCTCCGGCAGATATGAATTCGTAAACGATATGTTCGTTTTCGATATGATAAAATCGCTGTTCATAATGCCGTTTTGCAGTATAGCGGCGATATTCCCGGCGGCGTTCTCGTCAAAGCGGGAGAAGAAAAGCGGGTTTAAATTCTGGCACGTGCTGCTCGGTCTGCTTCTGGCGGTCGCTCCCACGGCGATAGTCGCGTACCTGCTCATAAGCGCGGACGCGGGATTTTCAAAGATAATGAAAAACGTCGCCGATTTCTTTTCAAAGGACGTGTGGAGCGAGGTTATCCGCGTGATGTTCGGCGTGCCGCTCGCAATGCTTTTGTTCGGCGCCGTGTACGCAAACGTAACGGGCAGATGCAGGGGCGCGCTTACGAAAGAGCAGAGAGAGGGTTTCTTAAAAGCCGTTTCGTTTTTGCCGCGCGCGGCGGCATACGCCGCGGTAACGCCTTTGTGCGTTTTGTACGTGATATTCTTAACCGTTCAGGCAAAATACTATTTCGGCGGCTTTTCGGCGGACGTACCGGCGGGCATGACTTACGCGGAATACGCGCGCTCCGGATTCTTTGAGCTTTGCGCCGTCGCCGTGATAAACGCGCTCATCATCATCGCGCTCACGGTATTCACAAAGAAAAAGGAGGACGGAAAATCGCCGGTCTCGCTCAAGATCTGTTCCGTCGTCCTCTGCTGCTTCACGCTGCTCCTTATCGCCGTCGCAATTTCCAAAATGGCGGTCTATATCGGCGGCTACGGTCTGACGCGTCTGCGCGTTTATACGAGCTGGTTCATGATTTTGCTCGCGTTTGCGTTCGTATTTCTTATAATCAGGCAGTTTGCGCGTAAATTCAACTTTTTCGCGTGTCTTACCGCGGTATTCGTCGTGTGGTTCGGCGTTCTGTGCTTCTGCGACGTGGACGCGAGGATAGCGGAATACAACGTGAATATATATATGACGCAAAAGGACGCGTCGATAGATATGAACGAGCTTGCAAATCTGTCCGATTCCGCCGTACCGTATATCGAAAAGCTAACGACGCCGAAGGACGACCGTGTAAAGAGCAAAAAGATCGCGGATCATGCAAGGATGATACTTGCGGATAAAAAGGTGTCAAAGGAAAAATCAGAAGGCGTAAACGGAGTGATATACTTCAATTTGCCGCAATACAGGGCAGAACAGGTGACGGGTAAGTATTGACGAAAAAGTCGCCTTTTCGCAAAAAACCGCATTTCCCCCATAATGCGGTTTTTTTATCGGGGATTCCCCGCCCCCCCGTGAACCCCCGAAAACTCGTACCTCGTTTTCGGGGAACCCCGGCCACCCCCCTGCTCCATCCCCAAACCCCTGCCGGAAAGGCTTACTGCCGTCAGTCCTCCGGGAGAAGGTGTCACGAAGTGACGGATGAGGCGGATGAGCTCCGTGCGTGAAAATTTATATTGACAAATTAAAATATTTATGATAAAATAAGAAAAAACTAAACGGAAAAGGTCGGAATATGAAAGGCAAGTTTGAAAAAATCAAAAAGGTCATACCGTCGGGCTGCGACGGGATACTGCTTACGAGCGAGGTAAACGAGTTCTACGCCACGGCGTTCGCTTATACGGACGGTTACGCGTTCGTAACGCCGAACGAAACGTATCTTATAACGGATTCGCGCTATATCGAAGCGGCGGAAGCGTCCGAGGGGACTGTCAAGGTGCTGCTCAAAGGCGGCGCGCTCAAAGAGCTGTTCGACAGTCTGAACGTCAAGGTCGTCGGCTTTGAAGATCTGTGCGTCACGGTCGCGGAGCTCGAAAATTTCAAAAAGCGTTTTGAGGGGATAGAGTTCGTTCCGATCGGAAGCGCGGTCGACGATCTGCGCGAGTACAAGGACGACGACGAGCTTGACAACATAGCGAAGGCGCAGAGCATAGCGGACGAGGCGTTCAAGCACATTTTAGGCTTTATCTCCACGGACAGAACGGAAAAGGAAGTCGCGCTTGAGCTTGAAGTATATATGCGCACTCACGGCGGACAGTGCGTGGCGTTCGACACGATAGCGGTCTCCGGCACGGCGTCGTCTATGCCGCACGGCGTTCCGCGCGACGTAAAGGTGCAGAAGGGCTTTCTTACGATGGACTACGGCTGCAAGTATAACGGCTACTGCTCGGATATGACGCGTACCGTCGTCGTAGGCAAAGCGGACGAGGATATGAAAAAGCTGTACTATACCGTTAAGGCGGCGCAGGAGGCGGCGCTCGAGGCGGCTGTTCCCGGCGCTGATCTCGGCGGGCTTGACAGGATAGCGCGCGACATCATAGACAAGGATTATCCCGGCACGTTCGGCCACAGCCTCGGTCACGGCGTGGGACTTTATATCCACGAGGCGCCGGGCGTCAGCTTCCGCTCGGACGGCAAAAAGCTCACGAGGGGCCACGTCATAACCGTCGAGCCGGGCATATACATAGCCGGCAAATACGGCTGCAGAATAGAGGATATGGTGCTCTGTTACGCCGACGGATGCAGAGATATAACGGGTTCGGACAAAAATCTTATTGAAATTTAAAATTTATTTTATAAATTGTATTGACAACATAATTTGTTTAGTGTATTATATTAACGATAAAGTGTAAAATGGAGGATAACCATTATGTTAATGGCTGGCGATTTCAGAAACGGTAAAACATTTGAGCTTGACGGACAGGTCATGCAGGTCGTAGAATTCCAGCACGTAAAACCCGGCAAGGGCGCGGCGTTTGTCCGCACAAAGATGAAGAACGTCATCACGGGCGCCGTGATAGAGCGTTCCTTCTCACCGACGGATAAATTCGAAGAGGCTGTCGTTGAGAGAAAGGATATGCAGTACTCCTATAACGACGGCGGTCTGTACTACTTTATGGACCTTGAATCGTACGAGCTCGTTCCGCTTGACGCGGATAAGCTGTCGGACAACTTCAAGTTCGTTAAGGAAGAGATGATATGCAGGATAGTATCGTACAAGGGCAACGTATTCGCGGTAGAGCCGCCGATGTTCGTTGATCTTGCGGTAACGGAGACGGAGCCCGGCTTCAAGGGCGACACCGCTACCGGTACGACCAAGCCCGCCACGCTTGAAACGGGCGCCACGATAAAAGTACCGCTGTTCATAAACGAGGGCGACGTATTAAGGATCGACACGAGAACGGGCGAATATCTCGAAAGAGCGAAACAACAGTAACCTTTATTCTGAATGGAGGAAAACCGAAATGACATTATCCGAAAAAGTAGCGTACCTTAAAGGTCTGTCCGAGGGACTTAAAATAAGCGCGGACAGCGATCAGGGCAGAGTAATAACGGAGATAATCGGCGTTTTGCAGGACGTTGCCGACAGCGTTTCCGCTCTTGAAGAGGAGTGCGACCGTTTGAACGAGTACGTTGAGGAGATCGACGAGGATCTCGGCGACGTTGAAGAGACGGTCTACGGCGACGACGAAGAAGACGGCGATTATGAAGAGGACGATTACGACGACGAGGATTACGACGACGAGGATGAAGATGACGAAGACTATGACGACGACGTTATAGAAATAGAGTGCCCGAACTGCGGAGAAACGATTTGCGTTCCTCCGACGGTGGACTACGCGCATCTCATATGCCCCGCCTGCAACGAGGAGTTTTCCTACATAGAGGACGACGAGGGTCCGACGGACGAAGACTGAATATTTTAAAGGCTGCCGCACGTCGGCAGCCTTTTGCGTGAACCCCCGCATGATCGTGTCACGCGGGGAACCCCTTTTACGTGAACCCCCGCATGACCGTGTCACGCGGGGAACCCCTTTTACGTGAACCCCCGCATGACCGTGTCACGCGGGGAACCCCTTCAAATGAATTGCGCCTGCGGTGCATGAATTGCCCCTTACGGGGGCGTTTAAAAGCTTCTCCCTCTACGAGGAAGAGGGGAAAAGTAAGACAACGCTAACAACAAACAAACTGTTAAGAAACAAAAAACTTTCGCAAATTTGGTGAAAACCTATTGACAACTTCATATTTTAATGGTATGATTACGGTAATGTAATATTTGGCAAACCCGGAGAAATCCGGCGACGCAAAGCTATAGGGCCCGAAAAGGCAGCCAGTTGCACGCTATCCGAAACGCGGAGTTTTTATGTCCGCGTGCTCGTTTACCGTTTTCTTCCGCCCTGTAAGTGTGTCATGAGGCGGATTTTTTACATATAGAAAACACTAAACAGAGGAGAAAAGAGGACCGTGCAGGAAAAAAAGAAAGAAACTACCACCGGCGTTAGGCACGTGAAACGCCCCATCAGAAGAAGTCTGATCGTAATGCTCATATCGATGTTCGCGGTGATCGTGATACTCGTCACGATAGTCGCATGCGTGTTCTTCCCGAACGTCTTGTACGATCAGTTTGACGAGAAAATCACGGGAGTGGTCGATTTTATCGAGGCGGCGATAGACGCGGACGATATGGATCAGTGTATCAAAACGGGCGTCCAGTCGGAAAAATACAATCAGACGCAAGAGCTTTTGAACACGATGATAGATAATATAGGCGTTGACTATATTTATATCGGCATCCCGGCTAAGGACGTTATCATAAACGTTATATCTGCGACGAGTTCGGAGGAATTCGCGGCGGGAGACGACAACTGGCCGCTGCTCGAGCCGACGGACGCGTATACCGAGGAGGAGATAGCGAGATTCCAGTCTTTCTGGGATAACGAGGAAATAGGCTTCTTTGAGGAAACGTCGGAATACGGCACGTATTACACGGGCGTTAAGCCGCTTCGCAACTCAAAGGGCGAGACCATAGCGATAATCTGCGTCGACCTGCTTTCAAGCGACCTGCGCGGCATGGTCAATTCCACCGTGTCGATCAGTATACTTATAGTCTCGGCGGTATTCGGAATATTCGCTCTGGCTTTGGGATTGTGGATCTACCATTCCGTAACTCAGCCTATCCGTTCGCTTGAAGAGAGTGCAAAGAGATTTGCCGCCGTAAGCGAGAACGACGAGCTGAAATACGAAGCGCCCGAAATAAAGACGCAGAACGAGATAAGATCGCTCGGCGACGCGATAGAGAAGATGACGGGCGATATAAGCGACTTCATCCGCGACAGGGAAGAGTCCGAGAAGAAGATGCGCGAGATGGACGAGGAGAATATACGCCTCTCCGAAAAAGCGGCCGCCACGGCGAAGATAGAGGAGCTTTCAAACTCCATGCAGGCGCTGCTTGACAATATGCCGGCTCTGTCGTTTTACAAGAACTCCGAGACGGGCGTGTATTTAGCCTGCAACCAGGCGTTCGCCGATTACGCGGGCAAGCCCGCGCCGCAGGACGTCATAGGTCTTACGGACTACGATATATTCACCGAGGCAGCGGCGAGGAAATTCGTTGAAGACGATAAGAAAGCGCTTGAAATGAGCGTTCCGTACATACTGCTTGAAACGGTGCCCGGCGCGGACGGCGTGATGAGGACGTTCCAGACGACGAAGCTGAAATTCAAGGACGGCTCCGGCGAGGAAAGACTGCTCGGAATGTGCTATGATATGACTGAAATGGCACAGGCGAAGAAGGAATCCGAGGAGGCGCGTGAGGCTTACGAGGCGGCCATGTCCACAAGCCTGACGTACACAAAGATAGCCCGCACGCTTTCGACTGACTACCTCTACATCTATTACGTCAACATAGTAACCGATGAATTTATAGAATATAAGAGTGAACAGTCGGGCGAAGACCTTAACGTACAACGAAGAGGAAGCGATTTCTTCAAAACAAGCCGTGAAAACGCAAAAATACTTTTGCACAAGGACGACAGCCCCGCGTTCATAGCCGCGTTCAATAAAGAAAACGTACTCCATTCGATAGATACGATCGGAATTTTCAGCGCAACGTACCGTATGGTTAACACGGGCGAGCCAATATATATGAATATGAAAGGCACGCGCATAAGTGACGACGCCGAACACATACTCTTAGGCGTAAGCAACGTGGACGCGCAGATGCGCGACAGAGTAGCGCTTGAACATTTGCAGGAGGAGCAGGCGACGTATGAGCGTATCACGGCTCTGTCCGGCGACTTCCTCGCGATGTATACGGTAAATCCGGAAACGGAGCGCTATACCGAATACAGCTCGATGAAGGACTATTCTAACATAGGCCTGCAAAAGGAAGGTACCGATTTCTTCAGCCGTTTGCAGATAGACGCGAAAGCCGTTATCCATCCCGACGACCTCGATATGATCTCCGAAATGATGACGAAGGAAAAGATCCTGAAGGAGATCAAAGAACACGGTCTGTTTGCTTTGACTTACCGTCTGATGATCAACGGCGAGCCGATATACGCCATGCTCAAGGCGGCGATGATAGAGGAGAAGGACGGACAGAAGCAGCTTATCATAGGCGTCAACAACATTGACGCTCAGGTAAAGCGCGAGCAGGAATACGACTACAATCTGTCGGTCGAGCGCACGAAGGCGAACATAGACAGCCTTACCGGAGTAAAGAACAAGCACGCGTACATAGACGCGGAGACGGCGCTCAATACGAAGATAGAAGAAAAGCTGCCCGTTGAATTTGCGATCATAGTCTTCGACGTGAACGGCCTTAAAAAGGTGAACGACACGCAGGGCCACCGCGCGGGCGACGAGCTTATCAGAGGCGCTTGCAAGATAATCTGCGACAGCTTCGGTCACAGCCCTGTGTTCCGCATAGGCGGCGATGAATTCGTCGTTATAGCGCAGGGTCAGGATTACGAGCACAGAGCGGCGATAACGGCAGAGATAGCCGAGATAAACCTGAAAAACAAGGAATCCGGCGGCGTGGTGATCGCGTGCGGTATGTCCGAGTTTGACGGCGACAGAAACACCGCGGAAGTCTTCGAGCGTGCCGACAAGGCGATGTACGAGAATAAGAGACAGTTAAAGCTATAATATAAGGAAAATTAAAAGAGACGGTCGAGAAGATCGTCTCTTTTACTTTAGAATTCAGAATTTTTATTTTTAATTCTTTCTTAATTTTCTTCCTGCTGCCGCAAGCGATACGGCGCATACCGCCATTATCACTATCGCGGTGACCGCGGCGCCGTCAGAGGTGTTCGGGTTGTCTCCTCCGTGTCCTTTTGCGGGGAGGATAGTATCGTCAAGCGTTATTTCGTTTTCGCCGTTTTCATCGGAGAAGATCTTTTTGCAGTTTTCGCAGGTCCAGTATTCTATATTGCCGTCCTCATCCTCTGTCGGCTGCTTTGCCGGAGTGCGGATCAGAGAGTGACGCGCGGGCAGATCCTCGTCGACCGTCATTTCGCACACGTCGCATACGTACTGTATATGGCCGTTTTCCGTGCAGGTCGGCGGCACTTCTTCAAGTACTTCGCCGATTATATGATCGCCGCAGGATATGATGTACGTAAGATAGAATTCGCCGCAGTAGTCGCCTATGCCGTATATCAGCATAAACGTAGGACCTACGGTTATGCTTTTTTCGTATACTATCCTGTAATCAACGTCCTCGGTAAGCGTTTCGCCGTTATACGTTACGGTCGGCTTCGGCTCGAGCGGCCCGCCGGTAGCTGCCGGTGTTTCCATATCCACGTCGGCTTCGGCTATATCGTACTTCCACACGCCTTCCTCGGCCGCTTTGTCGGCATCCGTCAAAATCTCAGAAAATTCGGTCTTTACGCCGTAAATATCGGTAAGGCAAAGCAAGACGTCCTTTAACTCAATATCGTCTATCTCGCTGTTTTCCATCTCGGTTAACGTTATGCCCCAGTTTTCCTTGTTGATATCGGCGCTTAAATACGCGCTTATCGGAATATTCGTCGTATGGTTGTATTCGCTGTCCGTTAACTGCGCCGCGGACGCAAACAGAGCATTATCGAAGATCGGACTGTCAAGCGGCGTGTAGGTACGCTCCGCAACGGAATCCTCGGAATCCCAGATAAGCCCGAGTATCTGCCATTCTTCGCCGTCGTATTCGATCGATAAATACGATTTGTAAAACGTTTCGTCAGCTGTCATTATGCTGAGCGGGATAATTGCGGAGCACATCGATTCGTCAAGGTATACCGGCGCCGTTATATGAACGCCGCCTTCACCGTCGCAAATCACAACGCTTTTTGTCTTTACGCCGTTTATAAGCCATTCTGACGCTGTGCTTGCATAGACCTTTTGATAAAGCTCCGACATATCGATACTCAGATCGTCCATGTATCGGTAGAGCAGAAGATTGGCTGCCGTGGTGCAGGGATATATGATCAAACCGTTGGGATAAAGCTTTTCAAACGAATAGTCATCACCGTATATTACCGCCAAAAGCTTGCGGAAAGTTTCCGTATCGTAATTTTTCGGTATCGCCGCCTGCTGTATAAAGACTTCAAGCAGAGCCTGAGGGGACATACCGTTTATATCTACGCCGTACCTTTTAACGTTTTCATCCTCGTCGCAGATCCTGTATACGCTGACCTCGCCTTTTACTATCGCCTCGTCGTACTGCTGATCTATTATCTCGGATATGTACGCGACCGTTTCGTCGATATCCCCGAATACTCCGCCGTAATCGGTCAGATACGTAAGAAGCAGCATAAAATCGTTATACACGGTGCCGTTATCCTTGCTCGTCTTTTCTTTGAGCGCCGCCGTCACGTCGTCATACGTTATCACGTCGTCCGTCGTCTGCGCAAGCTCGGAGACCGTCTGTCCGGCAAGGCATATCGCGGCGTAGCAGGCCGAGGTCGCTATACGTCCGCAGAAATATTCGATCAACTCGGGATCGTCAAGCTCGTTGATAAGAAGCTCCGTGCGCTGCGCGTACCTTACCGCCTCCAACGTGCTGCCCTTGCTTTCAAATATGCTGACACCCGTGGGGAACGTCTTAAAATACGGATCGTTATCCTTTAATTCCCGGTTAAGATCGCGGACAAAGCTCGCTTTCGTCATCATGAACGTGCTTGATGTCCAGTCACCGAACAAAACGTCGTCTCCGTCAAGATCCCAGTCGTCAAGTATTTCAAGTATTTCGAGCGCCAGCTCCGTATAACTGTTCCACAGGTATTCGACGTCCTCAAGCTCCGCGTTGTCGAATTCCGACTGGGGAGCGCTCAGCGCTCCGACGAAGTTACCGAGATCGAAAAGGGAATAATCGCCGGTTTTACTGTATTCGTACGACGATATTACGGAATAAATCTCGTCGTAGTAGTTGTATTTGCCGTTTTTCTCACTCTTTGTAACAGCCTCGGCAAGCAAAAGACTGTCAAGCTCGGAAAGCGGTCCTAACAGCCGCTGTATGAAATTGCGCGTATCAAAGACTGTGTACGTCGCTTTGTAATCGTCGTCGCCTTCATAGTAATTTTTAAAGTCTTCGACGATCAGAACACCTATCTCATAGCCGGTGATCTCCGGGTTTTCGCACAGGAAATCGAGCCAGCCGGTGTAGTATTCTCCGTTTCCGGGCACCGTTTCGGGAGAGGCTATAATGCAGTCCGCAAACACGGATAAAGCCGCGACGATGTCCGTATTGCCCATAAGGCACGCGTCAAAGTTTATGAAATCGAACTGCACGCCGTCCTGTATCAGCTTGCAGTCTTTGAAGGCCTTGTAAACGTTAAAGAAGCGCATCGGATCCTTCCCGCGCTCGTCTCTGCCGAAGCCGTACGCCGGTCCGCCGCCGTGATCCCATAGGATTATGCTGTAAGTATCCGCGGGGAAATTCTCGTAGCAGTAGTCTATGAACGCGGTGAGCATGGCGGGATCGTTCATCAGGGTTTCCTCGCAGCCTTCTATTCCCGTCGGCTCGATGAGCGTCATTTTGCCGTGCTCCTCGTCCTCCTTCATGCCCTCCATTTTATATATCTGGTTGTAATCCGGGTCTATCTCCTCCGTGCCGTCCAGATATTCCGCCGGCAGCTGCCATTCCTTCGTTCCGCCGGTCATCGTTATGAAATTCAGATTTTCATTATAGTCGGATTCAAGTATCTGGATCAGATTTACCGAGGCGGAGCCGTATTCATGCTCAAGGTTCGAGCCCACGAGGTAAAACATTATCGTGCGCGTCGGTACCGTTTTCTCGTCGTCCGCGTATGAAACGACGGCGAACACCGCCTGCATCATTAAAGCGATCATGATAATGACGCTTATGATCTTTATCCTTTTTTTCATAATTCTTCTTCCTTTTCTTTATTTATTCGAAGAGGTTATTCTGAAAGTCGTAAACACGGGTAAATGGTCGGAGATCCAAAGGCCGTCCTCGGATTTGAGAAACGTCTCGTAAGTCAAAGCTTCCGTATTTGCCGGATTGTAGAAAACGTAATCGATCGGCTCGCGCGTAGGTTCGTACGCGGAGTTTGTTTCGTCGTAGTATTTCGTCATCGTCGCGGTGTGGTTTTCATCCACGGTAACGGGCGCGTCAAGACGGGAATCGGCGAGCTTCATCATGTATTTTGTCCCGTCGCCGTCCGTGAATTTGGATTCGCCGGTTATCATTTTATACAACGCGTATATCTCGCCCTTGCTCGTCGTTCTTCTGTTGTTCAAATCGCCCGATAAGAACAGCGGCATATCGAGCAGGCTCTGCGTGAACTTTATTATAACGCCCATCTGCTGTTTTCTTATCGTATTCCCGGTCGTCGAATCGTTGTTTCCGTTGTGGTCGAGGTGCGTGTTCATATGCGCGAACCTGATACCGGTCGTCTTGTCTTTAAGTATGACCCACGTGCAGATACGCGGATAATTCGCGCCTTCGACTGAGGATCCGACCTTGTCCGGCGTGCCGGACAGCCAGAAAGTTCCGCTGTCGACAAGCTCGAACTTGTCTTTTCTGTAATATATCGGGTTTGCCTCACCGCCCGCGGAACGCGGTTCACCGACGCCGGCGTATGAATCGTTGAAAACGTAAGAATCAAGCCATTTGCGCCACGTCGTCGTGACCTCCTGCATACCGACAACGTCGGGCAACAGCTCCGCTATCATTTTGCGGTACATTTCGGATTTGACCGAAAACGGCGCCGGGTTGCCGTTCTCCGTCTGTATGTTGAACTGTAAGAGCCTTATCGTGTAGTTGTCGACCGTCTGCTCCGTTATCGGATACGTGTCGGGCACCGTGAGCGCCGCTGCCTCGTCTGACGTGCAGAGGCGCATCTCGCCCAAAAGCACGCTCTCGCCCGTTTCGCCCGCAAGCTGCTCGAAGCCGAGGCGGAAAACCTTTACGCCGTCTATGTTCTTGACGCCGGAAAAATCAAAGCGGACGTAGTGCCAGCCGTCGCCGTCCGGTATCACGTCGGACAGTTCCGCGCCCGCCGTGTCGGTCTCGGTCTTGCAGCCGGTCAGCGTAAACATACGGTCGTGTACGTTTTCCGCCTTGACCTTTAACAAGACCACGGGCTTTTCCGTAAGGCTTGCGGGATCAAAGCCGGCCGCTTTGCACAGCTCCTCGTATTTGAAGCAGACCGTGGGCGTGCGCTCGTTTGACTTTTTAATGTTAGAAGTCTTTACGCGTATTGCCGCGCCGCCGTCAATTTCGGCTTTTTCGACTGCGCAGTATTTCGCTTTTGTAAAGTAGGAGAGAAGATCTGGCTCCGCCGAGCCGAAGTTTATAAGCTCCGCGGTGACGGGGTCGGGGAGCTTTTCGGTCTCCGCCTCCGTGGTCACCTCTTCGGTGGTCCGAGCCTCCGTTTCGGTTTCGGTTTCCGTTACGGTTGTCGTTTTTTCAGCCGTTGTTTCCGCGGACGTAGTCACGGCCGGCGTTTCCGCACAGCCGGCGA
>CADBSB010000152.1 GCA_902797235.1 uncultured Ruminococcus sp.
ACGCGAACTTGAGAGCGTTGGGGGTTCGCGGCGTGTGGTGGATGAGGCGAACGGTTTATATTAAAACTTAAGAGTTTAACTCCTTCAGTCTGCTCCGCAGCCAGCTCCCTCGGAGAGGGAGCCTTTTCTGTTGGGGGTTCACGGGCGGGGAACCCCAAAGGAGCCGCAAATTGCGGCTCACGATTCGTCGGCTCCGCCGACACCTCTTAATTCTTAATTCATCAAAAAATCCCGCCTTCCGGCAGGATCTTTATTTTACGTATTCAACTCTCCGTTTATCTGTCCCATGAGGCGCTTATTGAATTCCTCCGCGGTGTTGTAGCCCATTTTTTTCTGGCGGCTGTTCATCGCGGCTATTTCTATGATTATGGCTAAGTTTCTGCCGGGACGGACGGGGATCGTGATCGACGGCACGTTTATGCCTAAAATTTCCGTATACTCCGATTCAAGCCCGAAGCGGTCGTACATTTTGCCCTGCACCCACTGCTCGAGCTCTATGACGAGGTCGATCTTCTCCGTGAGCTTGACCGCGCCCATACCGAAGAGGCGGCGGACGTCGACGATGCCGATGCCGCGCAGCTCCACGTAATGGCGGATTATCTCCGGCGCGGAGCCGACGAGCGTGGTCGCCGACACGCGCTTTATCTCGACCGCGTCGTCCGCTATAAGTCTGTGGCCGCGCTTTACGAGCTCTATCGCCGTCTCGCTCTTGCCGACGCCGCTGTCGCCGAGCATCAAAATACCTTCACCGTAGACCTCGACGAGGACGCCGTGACGCGTTATCCTCGGCGCGAGCGCGACGTTCAGGTGCGCTATTACCGCCGCCATGAAAGCGGACGTAAGCATTTTGGTGCGCAGAAACGGCACGCCGAATTCCTTACAGTCGTTTATCTGATCCTCGGAAACGGGCAGGTCCGTCGTTATGACTATGCAAACGGGGCGCTCGCTCACAAGGCTCCTGAAGCTCTCGCGGCGCTTTTCGCCGTCGAGCGAGCAGAGATATTCGTACTCCACCCTGCCTATTATCTGTATCCTGTCGTGCTCGAAAAGCTTGCCGAAGCCGGACAGCTTGAGGCCGGGGCGGTTCACGTCGCTTCTGCCGACCTTGACGTCTTTTATCCCCTCCGGCGCGTATATCGTTTCAAGCTGAAACTCGTCGATTATCGACGAAAGCGGTATCGTATATGTTTCTTCCATAAGCTACTCCGTTATTTCTTTTCCGAAACTGAATTTTTTATTGCAGAAGCGGCAGCATACCTCGATCGTTTCCTGCTCGCTGAAGATCTTGTTCAATTCATCCCGCCCGAGCGACTTTACGGCGCGGAGCATCCGCTCTTTACTGCAATCGCAGACGTAGTCCGTTTGTATCTCGTCAAACGTGTCGTACTCTATGCCGTCGAGCACGTAGGAAAGAAGCTGCTCGCACGTGCAGCCCGACGCGATGAGAGACGATAACCCCGTTATCTTCACGACGTTTTGCTCCAGCTTCCCGATGATCACCTCGTCCGCGTGCGGTAAAAGCTGCACGAACACGCCTCCCGCGCCGGCGCATTTAAGGTCTCGCCCGACGAGCACGCCGAGCGACAGAAGCGTCGGCGTCTGTTCGCTGTTGACGTAATAAGAGGCGACGTCCTCCGCTATTTCGCCCGATACTATCTCCGATATTCCCGTCATCGGCTCCTTCATCCCCACGTCGCGCACGACGCTCATGTAGCCGTGACCGACCGCGCCCGAAACGTCGAGCTTGCCGTTAGGCTTGAGCGGCAGATCGGCGGCGGGATTTTCGATATACCCCTTTACGTTGCCGTAATAATCGGACACCGCCATGATGAGCCCCGCGGGGCCGTCACCCTTGAACGAAAGCGTAAGGCTGTCGTCCTTGTTTTTAAGCCGCGAGCCCATTAGCGACGCCGCCGTGAGCGTTCTTCCGAGCGCCGCGGTCGCCGTGGGCGAGGTATTGTGATATTCGATCGCGCGGTTGACTATATCCGTCGTGTCCGTTATCATCGCGACGGCGGAGCCGTCGCGCGTCATTGCCCGTATAATTCTGCTCATATCCGTTTAAATATATAATGCACCTTATCGCTGTTTTTGTCCGCGTCTTTAAACGACATCCTGTCGTACGCGGCGACGAATTCAAAGCCCGTCTCTTTCGCGAATCCTCTTATCTCTTCGTCCGAATAAACGTATTCCGTCTGCTCCTCGTCGCGGCGGACGTACTTCCCGTCGCCGTCCGGGATGAAGCACGACAGATAAAAGTCGCATTTTTTAAGCCGCGGTCTGTAATCGCACGACCACGCGATAAGTCCGTTTTTGCTTTCTAAAATAAAGTCGTTTTTTCCGTACTTGTCTTTAAATCTCTTCTCCGTATTCACGTCGAAGATGAACAGCGCGCCAACGTCGAGAAAATTGTGCAGACGCTTTAACGTACGGACGAAATCATCACCCGACGGCAGATAGTTCACGCTGTCAAGACAGCAGACGGCGCCGCCGTACGATCCGTACAGGTCGAGGCTCCGCATATCCTGGTGTAAAAGCAGCGCCCCGGGCGCGCGTTTTTGCGCGAGCGACAGCATCTCCTCCGAAATATCAACGCCCGTGACGTCGTATCCCAAGCGTATGAGCGCCGCCGTTACGGTGCCCGTGCCGCACGCGAGGTCTATCAGCGTTTTCGGCTTTTTTTCGGCGTGTTTTGCAAAAAGCTCGTCAAGGTACGCCGCCCACATATTGGGCGATTCGCCTCTGAAATCGTCATATAAAACGGCTGCCGCCGTGTACGCGCTCCCCATCAGTCAAACAAGGACGCGGGCATATCCGCCTTGTTTATCGCGCCCGAAAATCTCACGGCCTTGCCCTCAAGTCTCGCAAGCGGCGCGGGTATCTCCGTGCCGGTGTAAGACGAGAGGTCGTATAAAGGAGACAGCGCTCCGCGCGACGTCGTGCGCTTTTTGCCGAGCGCTTTGAGCACGTCCGCGGCGAATTTGTACGGGCTCGCGGTCGATACCGTGACGACCTTTTCGCCCGTCTCGTAAACGTACTTCTCCGCCTGCCTGTAAGCGACGGCGGTGTGCGTGTCTATGAGCGCGCCGGTGTCTTTGAACGTCGTCTTTATCGTTTCGAGCGTTTTGTCCTCGTCGGTATATCCGCCCGTAAATATGCTCTGTATCTCTTTAAGCTCGTTATCCGCGATCCCGTATCTGCCCGTTTCCGCAAGCTGTTTCATATAGCCCGCCGTCTTTTTCGGTCCGGCGACGAAATATAAAAGTCTTTCGAGGTTGGACGATATGAGTATATCCATGGACGGGGAGACCGTCTGATAAAATTCTCTGTTTCTGTCGTAAACTCCGGTATTTAAGAAATCCGTAAGTATGTTGTTTTTGTTCGACGCGCAGATGAATCGCTTGACCGGCAGACCCATTCTGTACGCGAGGTATCCGGCGAAAATGTTGCCGAAGTTGCCCGTGGGTACGCAGAAGCTTATCTTTTCACCGAGCTTTATCTCGCCCTGCTTGTAAAGATCGGCGTAGGATGATATATAGTAAACTATCTGCGGCGCGAGACGGCCCCAGTTTATGGAGTTCGCGCTCGTTAAGATATATCCCTTTTCGTGCAGCTCGTTATTCAGCTTCACGTCGGAGAATATGTTCTTGACGCCGTTCTGCGCGTCGTCGAAATTGCCCTCTATCGCCTGGACGGAGACGTTTGCGCCGTCCTGCGTGGACATTTGCAGCTTCTGTATATCGGATACGCCGTCAACGGGATAAAATACCTTTATCCGGACCCCTTCAACGTCGCGGTAGCCCTCGAGCGCCGCCTTGCCCGTATCGCCCGAGGTGGCGACGAGTATGTAAGCCGTTTTTTTCTCCCCGGTCATTTTAAGCGCGCGGGAGAGTAAGCGCGGCATGATCTGGAGCGCCATATCCTTGAACGCGCAGGTCGGACCGTGGAACAGCTCGAGCAGATATTTATTATCCGCAAGCTTTACCGTCGGCGCGGCGCCGCCGGTGAACGCTCCGCTCTCGTACGCCTTTACGCAGTCGGACAAAAGAGCCGTCTTATCGTAATCGTCTAAAAACAGCGAGAGAATCTCCGCCGCGCGCTCCGCGTACGTCATCGGCACGAGCTTATCAAACAGCGCGTCCGTCAACAGCGGTATATGATCCGGCACGAAAAGACCGCCGTTATCCGCTATTCCCTTTTTTATAGCCTGTGCGGAGGACAGAGCCTCAACACCTCCGCGTGTCGAAATATATTTCATAAAAGTACCGTACCTTATATTTTTTTGACATTGTATCACAAAAATATTAAAAAGTCAAGTTTTATACGTGCTTGACTTTATTTCATTTAGGCGTTATAATAAATAAAAATGCATTTAAGGATAAGTTATGATATACGCCGATTATTACGATAAATTCAAATGCAAGTGCGGCGACTGCCGCCGCGTCTGCTGCGGCGGGTGGGGGATAACCGTGTCCGACGGCGAGTATTTCAGACTTCTCGGGCTCGGCTGCTCGCCCGAGCTGCGCTCGATACTCGACTGTGCGCTCGCCGTCGTCGACGATCCCTGCCCCGAAAGGTACGCGATGATGAAGCCGTCCTACACGGGCAAATGCCGCCTTATAAACGAGGCGGGGTTGTGTTCCTTACAGATAGAATGCGGCGAGGGCGTCTTGCCCGCCGTGTGCCGTATGTATCCGCGGTCGTTTACCGAAACTCACGCCGGTTGTTCCGCAAGCTGTGAGCGCGTTGTGGAGCTTTTGATGCGGGATACGCCGCTTTCGTTCTCCGCACCGCTGCCCGAGCCCATGGCATCGTACGTAAACTCCCTCAGTCCGCTTCGCGGACAGCTCCCCCGGGAAGGGAGCCTTGAAAAAGCGACGGAACAAAGCGACGGAAGGAGTTCAACGCTGAAAGAACGCATATCCGCCCTTCTGCCGGACGTTTTGCCGCGCGGCGGCGCCTGCTCTTATTTCGATCTGCTCGGCACGTATATAAGCGTCATGTCCGAGGCGTCGGAGAGCTTTGCCGAAACCGTCTGCCGTGATTTTCAAGAGTACGGCAAAGACGGGGAGGAAAAGCTGCGCGGAGATATCGCCGGGTTCGACAGCCGTTTTCCCGCGGCGGATATGTGGTACGCAAATCTTATAGTAAACCGTATGCTCATAACGGATTTTCCGGGCGGCGATATAAAAGCGGCGCTGTGCGGTATGGTCTGCGAATACGCGCTTCTGCGCTTCGTTTCGGCAAAATGCGAGACGGAGGAACAGTTCGTCGATAAAGTATCCGAGCTTTACAGATTTATAGGACACACAAATTTCAACAAAAACAGCGCCGCGGCGATAAACCGCGCGAGCATATATTCCGCGGACGGGCTGTCCGCTTTATGTGAGGTGTAATATGAACAAAACGCTTTATCTAATCTCAAACGCGCATCTCGACCCCGTGTGGCAATGGGAATGGGAGGAGGGCGCGGCGGCTGCCGTGTCGACCTTCCGCGTGGCGGCGAAATTCTGCCGGCAGCGTGACAAGTACGTTTTCTGCCACAACGAGGCGTCGCTTTACGAATGGGTAAAGGAGTACGAGCCGCCGCTGTTTGAAGAGATAAAAAAGCTTGTAGCCGAGGGCAAATGGGTCATCGTCGGCGGCTGGTACGTTCAGCCGGACTGCAATATGCCGTCGGGTGAGACGTTCATCCGTCAGGCAGCGTACGGGCGCAAATATTTTTACGAGAATTTCGGCGTCATACCGGACGTCGCAAACAATTACGACAGCTTCGGCCACAGCCGCGGGCTCGTACAGATCCTGTCAAAATGCGGGTACAAATACTACATCCACTGCCGCCCGGACGACGGCTTTATACAAATGCCGAACACGTACAAATGGATAGGCTTCGACGGCTCGGAGGTGATAGGCGAGCGTCAGCCGAACGGCTACGGTACGGCATTAGGCACGGCGCATCTGAAAGCGGCTCATCACCTGAACAATCTGCCGGACGGCGGCTCTGCCATATGCCTCTGGGGCGTGGGCGACCACGGAGGCGGCGCGTCGGAGGACGATCTGAACAAGCTCGACGACTTCATGGCAGGCGCCGAAAAGAACGGCGACAGGGTAGTCCACGGCAAGCCGAACGACTATTTTGACAAGCTCGATAAATCCTCTCTTCCCGCGTGGGAAAAGAGCATAAATCCGTGGGCGGTGGGTTGTTACACGAGCCAGGCGAGGCTCAAAGCGATGTACCGCGCGCTTGAAGATATGTATTACGAGACCGAAAAAATGTGTATGCTCTCGCGCTTCGCGCACGAATACCCCGAAAAGGAGTTGACGGAGGCGGAAAAGGCGCTTTTGTTCGCCACGTTCCACGACTATCTGCCGGGCTCCTCGGTCGAGCCGGTCGAGGCTATGGGCATAAGGCAGCTCGGCGGCGCGTACGACACATTGACTAAGCTCCGCGCCGCGTCCACGTTTGCGATGTGCGCGGGTCAGCCCGCGGCGAAGTCCGACGAGATACCGGTGATAGTATATAATCCGCATCCGTACCCCGTAAAGGGCGTATTTGAATGTGAGTTCATGCTCTGGGATCAGGGCTGGGGAGATACGGTAAAATATCCGCATTTGTATGATGAAAACGGAGATGAAGTGCCGTGCCAGCCGGAAAAGGAGCTGTCGAACATACCGATTGACTGGCGCAAACGCATAAGCTTTTACGCCGAGGCAAAGCCGTGCGGCGTGACGCGCTTCAACTGCAAGTTTGAGGAAACTAAAAAGCAAAAGCCGGAACAGCCGCCCGAAAAAGACGGTGATTACGTGTTTGACAACGGCAAAATGCGCGTCAAGATAGGCAAAAACACGGGTCTTATCACGTCGTATTCGGTGGACGGAGCAGAGCTTTTGCACGACGCGTTCCGCCTCGACGTTTTAGCGGACAAAGCGGACGCATGGGGCATGACGGTGAGGTCGTACCGCGACGTGCTCGGCAGCTTCAAACTGCTTGACGGGGCGGAAACGGCAAAATACTGCATGACGGACGATATCCCTCCCGTGCGCATTATAGAAAACGGCGCCGTGCGCACCGTCGTTGAAGCGTCGTTCGGCTACGGCAGCTCGCGCGCATTGGTACGGTACGGACTGCACAAAAACAGCGCGGATATAGACGTTTCCGTCCGTATCCGCGTTGACGAAAAGCAGAAAATGATAAAGCTCGCGCTTCCCGCCGGCAAGCTCGGTTCCGTCACGGGTCAGGTCCCGTACGGGCGCGAGGAGCTCGCAGCAAACGGCGACGAGACCGTGTCGCAGAGATATAAATATATCGACGAGGACAAAAACGGCGTGCTCGTCCTCTGCAAATCGACATACGGCTCGAGCGTCGAGGGCGACGAATATAAAATCTCGCTTCTGCACACCGTTCCGTACACCGCGCACCCGCTCGGCGACCGCCGCGTGATGCCGGACGACAGATTCATGCCGCATATGGACACGTCGGAGCAGGTATTTGAATTCAGGATAAGCGGGGGCGAAAATCTGCTCGACCGCGCGGAAAGACTTGCGCAGCAGTACTGCGAGGCGCCGTACTGTATGTCGTTCTTCCCGTCGGGCGAAGGTGATTTGCCCGACGAAGGCTTTTCGCTTTCGGGCGACGAGTGCCTGACCGTCACCGCGTACAAAAAGAGCGAATACGGCAAGGGCGACGTTATACGCGTGTTCAACCCGACGGACAGGGAGCGCTCCGCCGTTCTGCGCATAAGCGGAGCCGATCTCACCGTAACGCTTTCGCCGTTCGCGTTTGAAACGTACTTGTATAACGGGAACTTACAGAAAATTCGCGCTGACGAGATATAAAAATACAAAAGCAAAAGCCCGCAGGTCCGCGGGCTTTAATTATGTGATTTACTCATTTCTTTTTTAACACAGCTACAACGCCCGCAAGAGCTACGCAAGCGAGAGCCGATATGGCTACCACCAAAGCGTCGCTCGTACCGGGGTTGATTTCACCGCCGGAGGCAGCTGCCGCGTTTACCGACAAAACTGTAAATAACGTAACGGTCATAATAAGAACGATAACTAATGCAACTATTTTCTTCATGGTGAATATCTCCTATCGTTTTATTTTTGTGATTATATTATATACCGTTTTTGAACGTTTGTCAAGAGGATTTTGAAAAAATCTTTTGGAAATAAAGAATTTTTATTAAAGAAATTCAAAATAATAACACACGTCAGACTTTGTTTTACCGAGCCGGCGTTTGCTTCAAACGGGTCGTCGAGGGCGCCGACCCCTACGGAAAGGCGGTTCCGACATTCTGTCGTGACGGAAGGAGTTATTCAAAGAATAAAGACTTTGTCTGTAAGTTGAGACCGCTTTGGCGGTCTTTTCTTTACCTTCCCCAA
>CADBSB010000153.1 GCA_902797235.1 uncultured Ruminococcus sp.
ATCGCGCTGCCTCTGCTGTGGCTCGATCTTTTTTTTTTTTTTTCCTTTGCAAAAAGCTCCTGCTTTTCAAGCTCCGGGTAAAAATACGGCTTCATCCTCGTATCCTGATCCTCTATGCCCCATAAAACGAACTGCTTTACGGCGCAGGCGGGACGGTACGCGTCAAAGACCTTTAAGCGGTAGCCCCGGACCAGAAGCTCGCCGCTGACGCTTTTCAGCGCTCTCGCCGCCTCCTTCGTCAAAAGCGCGCAAGGCTCCTCATAGCCGTCTATGCGGTCGCCTATGAAATTATACGTTGAATAATACCGTATTTCCTGTATTATCTGCGGAACGTGATCCGCAAGCACCACGAACCCGGACGGGTCCGATACCGATTTGTCCGTATATACTCTGTTCAAGTTGATCCCTCCCGAATAATTATGTCAGATCAGTAAGTTTAAGATGCTTTACGCGGCGCAGCGCGATGATATTTACTATAACCGTGAAAAGCAGCGTCATTGCCGCGCCTATCAGCCACGCCGAAACGACCGGCTCGCGGCTGAACTGAACGAACGGCTGCTCTATCGACCTTAATACCTTGTATGAAACGCCGTTTCCGATGAATATGCCCAGTATGATGCCGAGGATCGTGGTTACGACCACCTCGCGCAGAACGTATATAACAACCTGCGCCGTGCTGAAACCGTTTACACGCATTACAGTCATTTCCGGCTTCTTTTGCAGTATGTAAATATTCGTAAGATTGAGCTGGACCACGCCCGCCATTACCGCCGCTATGAATATGAACAGTATGACCACGGTGTTTACAAGTGAGGTCGACGTGTCGACGAGCGTTCTCTCTTCGTCCGCTCTCACCGCCGTTTCAAAGTTTTCCGTTTCTTTAAGTGAACAGATAAGCTCCTTTTCGTCCGCGCCGTTGAGCTTTACGAGATATGTGTTTGAGGTCGGCTTTTCGCCGTAGACCGTTTCGTAGTAGCCGCGGCTCATCACGACCGTTCTGCCTATCATGTTTTCAAATACGCCGGCGACCCTGACCCTCGCCGTCCTCGTGCCGCCGAGCGTCAGATCGAATTCGCTGTTTACGTCAAGACCGTATATCTCCGCCGTTCGCCTTTGTATGAGCACGCCCTCGTTCGTTGCGAAAAGCGGCTCGCCCGTGTTTATATCGTTTAACTGACGGTATTTGTTTATCACGTTTATATCGCCGCACAAGACCTCCGTCACCTGCACGTCCGTTACTATGTACGTGGCGTTTGTAAGATATACGTCCGCGTATTCGACGCCCGACGATTTAAGCGCCTTTTCCGTGCCGTTTTCATCGGACGACGGGTCGAATTTTACCAACATATCGTATTTTATTATCTGCCCGTACTGAATATCCGGGGATCTGAAAATCGAGGCGCGCAGCGTAAAGCCCGTGACTATCAGCGCACAGCAGCCGGCGACGCTTACGACGGTCACCGATACGCGCTTGAAATCCGTCCTTATATTGCGCAGTATAAGACGGGAGTAAAGCGTAAAGCTTTTTGCCGCGCCGTAGCTTTTTCTGACCGGCGGCGCTTTCGGCTGCATCAAAGACGATGCCGGTTCACGCAAAAGTTTGAGGCACGCGAGCCCCGCCGAGACGAACGCCATTGCGACGCCGCACAACGCAGAAACGATGACGGGGATCGGGAAGAAGCGCGGCGCGGATATATCGTACAGATAATACTTGTTATATCCGTCTATAAGCATCGGATAAATGCCGTACCGCGCGCCGATAACGCCGGCGAGCACGCCGACGAGCGTGGCGGAGACGCCGTAGCCCGAATATTTTGCAAATATCTCACGTTTGTAGAATCCGAGCGCCTTCTGTGTGCCGACGTTGCTTCTCTGCTCGTCCACCATTTTTCCGACCGTGGCGAATATTACGAGCGCGCCGACTATAACGAACAGCAGAGCGAACGTCCATTTGAGGCTCGCGATATTATCCGAGCCTATCGTTATCTGAACGTAGCTCGTGTTGCCGTATATGTCTATAACGTACCATTTGCAGGGCTCTATGGCTTCAAACTGCCTTATCGCCTCCGTAACGCGCGACACGCCGTCATTATATTCGGAAAGGCCCTTGGCGTACTCTTCCTCGCCTTTGAGTATCAGCTCTCTGCCCTCGTTTAGCTTTGCCTCGCCTTCCTCGACCTGCTTCAAGCCCTGCTCGTACTGAGCCTTCTTCTCCTCGTATCCGGTCAAGCCCGCCTGATATTCAGACAAGCCCTCTTTATATTTGTTATCGTATTCAATAAACAGCCTTTCGCCGTCCTCATACCGCTTCAAGCCGTCGTTATACTTTTCAAGTCCCGCAATATATTCGGCGTGCGCCGCGTCCCAGCTTTTGCAGCCTTCCGATAACTGTCTGTATTTTTCGACGTATTCCTCCGCGCCCTCCGTTATTTTGCGCCTTATTTCATTTATCACGCCCTCGCCCGCGGATTCCGGTATGTTCGCGTTATACATCGCGTTGAATATCGCTATAATGAGCTTTGCGGGCAGATTGCTTGAATTTTCTATCTCCTCGATTATCTGCTCGGGAGATTTGCGCAGATCGAACCTCACCGTGTCCGTCAGCCAGAAATACACGGCGGTCGCGTTTTTGTCGTCCGGGTCGGCTTTTTCCTTTTTCGCCCACGTCAGAAGCAGCGCTTCGCTCTCTTCCTTCAACGCGTCCTCTATCGCCTGCCTGATCGCCGCGCGTATCTCATCCTTCGCGTTCTCTATCTGATTGAATCCTGAAATCAGTTCCTTTTTCGCGGACGTGAGCTTTTTATTCGCCGAATCGAGCTCCGATTTTGCGTTGAGCAGCTTTTCATTTTCCGCGTCAAGCTCTTTTTTCGCTTCCTCCAGCTCTATACGGGCCGCCTCGAGCTTTTCATAGCCGCTATCAAGCTCCGGCTTTGATAGATCGAGCAGTTTTTTGGCGTCCGAAAGCTCTTCCTCGCCCTTTTTCAGCTCCTTTGCTTTTTCGTCAAGCTCTTTTCTCGCTTTATCAAGCTCCTTTTTCGCGTCGTCGAGGAGCGCCTGCTTTTCGCCCACCTCGCCGTAATACACGTCGCTTATGCTTTCGTCACGCCTTGCGGAGCATTCCACGGCGAGCGTTTCTATACGGTCTATTACCTTTTTTACGGCGTTTTTATATTCTTTTGTGTTCCTGTCGCAGTTTTCGTCCTTTTCTATCGTTATTTCCGCTTTCATAAAGCAGCCGTCGAGCGCGGCGTTGTTGAACGCGTCCGTATCAACGAGAACGTACGGGATCTCCGGCACCGTGCCGTTTACGTGGTCCGGGTGCTTTATTATCCCCGTCACGGTAAAGTCACGCACGGATAAATATTCGGCGGTCCCGCCCGACGGGTCGATCAGGCTCAGCGTGCCGCCGACGCTTATGTTCAGCAGATCGGCGAGCTTTTTTTCGATAGCGCATTCCGTTGTCGATCCCGGGAGCCTGCCGAGCGTAACGTCCGGCACGTTTATGCGCTTTGTTTTCGTTATAACTCCGGCGTTTTCCTTTACGCCGTTATAAAGCGCCTTTGCCTCCGTATATCTCACGGGCTCTATATCGATAACGCCCTCAACGCCGGAAAGACTTTTCAGGTCGTCCGGCGTCAGAAGCTTTGTCGAAATGATTTCTATATCGCGGAAGTTTATTTCGTTATAAATATCGGATATGTTCAGGCTTATCGTTCTGGCGGTAAAGTCTATGCCGAGAAACGCGGTGACGCCGAGCCCCGCGATAAGGATTATTGAAATATATGATACTATCTGCTTTAAGACGTTTCTTAAAAGGTCCTTTATCTGTGTTTTCTTCATTTCCCTACCAGACGAGCTCCTCGGCGTGGAGCGGGTGCGTGTTCGTCTTCACGCTTGCGATCCTGCCGTCTCTGACTTTTACGACTCTGTCCGCCATTTTAGCTATCTCCTGGTTGTGAGTTACCATCATGACGGTAGAGCCCTGATTTTTAACTATATCTTCAATGACTTTTAGTACCTCTATGCTCGTGTTGTAATCGAGCGCCGCGGTCGGCTCGTCCGCTAGTATGAGCTTCGGTTTTTTTACTATCGCGCGGGCTATCGACACTCTCTGCTGCTGACCGCCCGACATCTGTCCCGGAAAGCTGTTCGCCTTGTCCTTCAAGCCCACCTTTTCTATCGCTTCCTCGGGCTTCATATGATCTTTAACGAGCTCCGCTATGAACTGCACGTTTTCAAGCGCGGTGAGGTTGGGCATAAGGTTATAGGACTGGAATATAAAGCCGACGTATTTTCTTCTGTACGCGGTAAGCTCCGCGTCCGTCGGATGCGAAAAGTCCTTCCCCTCGATAAGCAGCATTCCCTCCGTCAGATCGTCCATGCCGCCGACGATGTTCATCATCGTCGTTTTGCCGCAGCCGGATTCGCCTAAGATCACGACGAATTCGTTTTTGTAGATCTCAAGATTCACGCCGTTCAAAACGTGGGAAACGCCGTCGCCCGACTGAAATTTCTTTGTTACGTTTTTAAGCTCCGCCAGGACCTCTTTTTCTTCCTTTACCTCGACAAGAAGTCCCTTTTCCTCTATCGTTATGGCGGCAAGAGACGCCATATGCTCACAGAGCTTCAGCTCCTCTCCGTCGTAGAGAGAACCGTCTTTTTTGTTGACTATCTGAACACAGCCGATTATATCGTGCAGGGTGTTGAGCGGCACGCAGATAACGGATCTTGCCTTCAATCCTTTATCGTTCAAGACAGAGGGATCATAGCGCTTGTCCGCCGCCGCGTCCTCGATAATAACGGATTCTCCCGTCTCCGTGACCATGCCCTCCATGCCCGAGCCGCGCTCCACGGTCATACCGGAAATATCCACGGGACCCGTGAAAAACAGCGGTATGAGCCTGTTCGTGTTTTTATCGAGATACCATACGGCTCCCGCCTCGCTGTTCAGGGTATCGACTATTATTTCAAGGCATCGGGACAAAGCTTCATCAAGGCTGTCCGCCTCATAAAGCTGCTCCATTATCCGCCACGTGGCTTTTGTAAATCTTTTTTCTTCCGCCATTTTCATCACCCGCTTTATAAAAATACCGTAAGGATATTATTTTTCATTTATATATTAGCATAAATAAAAACTTTTGTCAATATAAAAAAAGAAGATAAAAATTTATCCTCTTTTTCAAAATAATGCTGTTTTGTTGTACGTATGACGCCGCCAACGGCCGAGTTTATCAGCGCGGCGCCCTTTTTCATTTCTTCCTTGTTTTTATACATTATGCCGTCGGCTCTCGTAAATACGTCGAGGACGGACGCGTCGTCGCCCTTTGCGTATTCGGACATACCCGCGGCGTAGAGCAGGCGGGAAAGCGCCATGGTGTTTCCTATAAGGCTCGTCACTATCGCGCCGAGCAGGGCGATCATGAGTATTACGACGCCGGCGCTGCCGAATATAACTTATAACTCGCGTCAGCGAATATAACTCGGCGTCAGCCGAATATAACTTATAACTCGCGCCAGCGAATATAACTCGGCGTCAGCCGAATATAACTCTGCTCCGCTGATACTTTAATTTATCGTCGAAATTCCCATCGTCGCTTCTTCAAGCACGTCGAGGAGCATCCTTACCGTATCGAGCGACGTGAGCGTCGTTATACCGTTCTGCGCCGCCGCGCGGCGTATCTCGACGCCGTCGCCGTAATGGATGCCTGAAAGTATGGCGCGCGTGTTTATGACGTAGCTTACGTATCCGGCGCGGATGGAGCGTATGACCTCGTCGCTACCCTCGCTCGGTTTGCCGAGCGTTCTCGCGCGTATGCCGTGCTCTCGCAGGACGTGCGCGGTAAGCGACGTAGCCTCGACGTTGAAGCCCATGTTGTAAAATCTGCGGACGAGAGGCACGGTCTCCTCCTTATCCTCGTCCGCCACGCTTACGAGGATCGTCCCGTAGCTTTTCAGCTTCATACCGGACGCGGTCATCGCCTTGTACGCGGCTCTGTGCAGCTTGTCGTCGTAGCCTATCGCCTCACCCGTGGATTTCATTTCGGGCGAAAGGTACGCGTCCATGCCGTACAGCTTGGAGAACGAGAACGCCGGGACCTTTACGTAGAAGCGGCGTTTTTCCGCCGGGTACATCTCAAAAAGTCCCTGCTCCTTGAGCGATATGCCGAGCATCACGCGCGTGCCTATGTCCGCGAGGCTGAAGCCGGTCGCCTTTGATAAAAACGGCACGGTGCGCGACGAGCGCGGGTTGACCTCTATTATATAAACGTCCTCTTTTTTATCCACTATGAACTGTATGTTGAAAAGCCCGACTATGCCGATGCCGAGCCCGAGGCTCTTTGTGTACCGCAGTATATCCGCCTTTACTTTGTCCGAAAGACTGTACGGCGGGTAAACGCTGACGGAATCTCCGGAGTGTACGCCGGTACGCTCCACAAGCTCCATTATGCCGGGCACGAAAACGTCGTGTCCGTCGCAGACGGCGTCGACCTCGACCTCCTTGCCTTTTATGTACTTATCTATGAGCACGGGCTTGTCCACGTCTATTTCGACGGCTGTTTTGAGATAATTGCTCATATCCTTTTCCTTCGCCACTATCTGCATGGCGCGGCCGCCCAAAACGAACGACGGACGGACGAGGACGGGGTAGCCTATCTCAAGAGCGACCTTCAAGCCCTCTTCGACGCTCGTCACGGCTTTGCCCTTCGGCTGCGGGATATTGAGCGATAAAAGCAGCTTTTCAAACAGATCCCTGTTCTCCGCTCTGTCAATAGCGGCACAATCCGTGCCGATTATCGGGACGCCGCGCTCGTTTAGCGGCTCGGCTAAATTGATAGCCGTCTGACCGCCGAGCGTGACGACGACGCCCTCGGGCTTTTCGAGGTCTACGACGTTCATCACGTCCTCAATGCAGAGCGGCTCGAAATACAGCTTGTCGGAGCAGGTGTAGTCCGTTGAAACGGTCTCCGGGTTGTTGTTTATTATAATCGCCTCGTATCCTGACTGTTTTATCGTCTGCACGGCGTGGACTGTGGAATAATCGAACTCAACGCCCTGACCGATGCGTATGGGACCAGAGCCGAGCACGATTATCTTCTTTTTGTCCGACACGACGGATTCGTTTTCGTCCTCGTACGTTGAGTAAAAGTACGGGATATAGCTGTCAAATTCCGCTGCGCAGGAATCTATCATTTTGAAGGCGGGTTTTATACCGTTTTTGTTTCTGTATTCGTAGATCTCTTTTTCGGACAAACCCCACAAAACGGCGATTTCTCTGTCGGAAAAGCCCGTTTTTTTGGCGTCGTACAGGGTAGACAGATCGTTTATATTAGCCTTTAATTCCTCCTCTTTTTCAACTATGTTTCTTATTTTTCTCAAAAACAGGCGGTCGATCTTCGTTATTTCAAATATCTCATCAACGGAACCGTCGAGGCGGAAAAGCTCGGCTATCGCAAACAGCCTGTCGTCCTTGCCGTCTTTTATGTAATCGAGCAGAAATTCTTTTGATTTGTTATCGAACTTGGGCAGATGCAGATGATACGCGCCTGTTTCAAGCGAGCGTATGCCTTTGAGCAGACTTTCTTCAAGCGTCCTGCCGACCGCCATGACCTCGCCCGTGGCTTTCATCTGAGTTGACAGTCTGTTGTCCGCGTCCGTGAATTTGTCGAACGGGAAGCGCGGCAGCTTAGTCACTACGTAGTCGAGCGCGGGCTCGAACGACGCGGGGGTATTGGCGAGCATTATCTCGTCAAGCGTCATGCCGACGCCTATTTTTGCCGAAACGCGCGCAATCGGGTAGCCGCTCGCCTTTGACGCAAGGGCGGATGAGCGCGAAACGCGCGGGTTTACCTCGATAAGATAATACTGAAAAGAATCGGGGTCGAGCGCGAACTGGACGTTGCAGCCGCCCTCTATTTTCAGCGCTCTTATGATTTTCAGCGCGCTGTCGCGCAGCATATGATACTCTTTGTTAGTCAAAGTCTGCGACGGACAGACGACGACGGAATCTCCCGTGTGTATGCCGACGGGGTCTACGTTTTCCATATTGCAGACTGTGATCGCCGTGTCGTTTTTGTCGCGTATGACCTCGTATTCTATCTCTTTATAGCCTTTGACGCTCTTTTCTATCAAAACCTGATTTACGGGCGACAAAGAAAGTCCGTTTTTCAAAAGCGGAACAAGCTCATCCTCGTTTTCGGCAAAGCCGCCGCCCGTGCCTCCGAGCGTGAACGCGGGGCGCAAAACTACGGGATAGCCGATTTTTCCGGCGATCTTTTTGCCGTCTTCTATATTTGAGGTGATTTCGGACGGCAGGACGGGCTCGCCCAGATTTTCACACAAGCTTTTGAATAGCTCTCTGTCCTCCGCCTGCTCGATAGAGCGGCTGTCCGTTCCGAGAAGCTCCGTGCGGCATTCCGCCAGAACGCCCTTTTTCTGTAACTGCACGGCGAGGTTCAGTCCGGTTTGTCCGCCTATGCCGGGAAGTATGGCGTCCGGTCTTTCGTAGCGGATTATCCTCGCCATATATTCAAGCGTCAAGGGCTCCATATAGACCTTGTCGGCTATCGCCGTGTCCGTCATTATCGTCGCGGGATTGCTGTTGCATAAAACGACCTCGTACCCCTCTTCTTTCAAGGCGAGACACGCCTGCGTGCCGGCGTAGTCGAATTCCGCCGCCTGACCTATTACTATCGGGCCGGAGCCGATGACGAGTATTTTATTTATATCCGTTCTCTTAGGCATTTTCCGGCTCCCCCTTCATGTACGAAATAAATCTGTCAAACAGGTACGCGCTGTCCTGCGGGCCCGGGGCGGATTCCGGGTGGTACTGCACGCTGAAAACGCGATCGCTCAAGCACTG
Source organism: uncultured Ruminococcus sp. (assembly GCA_902797235.1). Taxonomy (GTDB): domain Bacteria; phylum Bacillota; class Clostridia; order Oscillospirales; family CAG-272; genus UBA1248. Next base: position 8,861 of record CADBSB010000153.1, read on the forward strand.
CACGCCCTCTACCGTCCTGTCAAGCAGGTTTACGTGCGTTATTTCAAGCGGCGTGTTCTTTACGCTTTCCGGGTCGACGGCGTAGGAATGGTTCTGCGACGTTATCTCGATTTTGCCCGTGCGCAGATCCTTTACGGGGTGGTTTCCGCCTCTGTGACCGAACTTCAGCTTGTACGTTTTTGCGCCGTACGCAAGCGATATGATCTGGTGACCGAGGCAGATGCCGAATATCGGACAATAGCCTATTAGTTCAAAGATCGTTTTGATCGTCTCCGGCACGTCCGTCGGGTCGCCCGGGCCGTTAGATATGAAAACGCCGTCCGGTTTGTACGACTTTATCACCTCCGCCGCCGTGTTCCACGGCACGACGGTGACGCGGCAGCCGCGCTTTACAAGCGAGCGGACGATGTTTTTCTTCATACCGCAGTCAACGGCGACAACGTGAAAACACGCGCCGCCGCCGGACGTTTCATATATATTTTTACAGCTCACGCGCTGCACGGCGTCATGACGGTAATCCGCGGCTTTCAAGATCTTCAAGCCTTTATCGAGCGGCGTCGAAATATCCGTTATGAGCGCTTTTCTGCTCCCGCGGTCGCGTATTGAGCGTGTTATCTGCCTTGTATCGACGCCGGAAATACCGGGTATGCCGTACCTTTTCAGTACGTCTCCGAGCGTTTCCGACGATCTGAAATTAGACGGCTCACCGTTGTATTCGCGCACTATGAGCGCGCCTATACTCGGATGCTCCGTCTCGTAATCGTCGTCCGCCATGCCGTAATTGCCGATAAGCGGATACGTAAAAACGACCGCCTGATCGGTATACGACGGATCGGACATTATCTCCTGATACCCCGCCATGGACGTGTTGAAAACTATTTCAAGCACGCGCTCACCGTCCGCGCCGAACGAAAAGCCCTCGTACTGCCGCCCGTCCTCAAGTATCAATTTTCTGTCTTTTGTCATTATAAATTTCCTCTTTTTTCGGAAAGTCTTTGCTCAAAGCGGTTTTTGCCGGTGTCCGCCGGTATTTCCGTGGGATACACGCCGTCAAAGCAGGAGGCGCAGTAGTGGTCGCCTCCGCAGAGTTTGCCGAGGCTTTGCACCGGCAGAAAGCCGAGCGAATCCGCGCCTATCATCTTTGCGATCTCGGGGACCGTATGGTGGCACGCTATCAGATTTTTCTGCGAGTCTATATCCGTTCCGTAATAGCAAGGGAACAAAAACGGCGGCGCCGACACGCGCATATGTATCTCCTTCGCGCCCGCGGCTCTCAAAATTGATACTATACGTCCGGACGTCGTGCCCCTGACTATCGAATCGTCTATTAAAACTATCCTTTTGCCAAAAACCACGTTTTCGTCCGCGGACAGTTTGATGCTCACCTGATCGAGCCTGTCTCGCGGCGCTATGAACGTCCTGCCCACGTATTTGTTTTTTACAAGCCCTATATCGTACGGTATGCTCGATTCTCTGCTGTAACCGAGCGCGGCGTCAAGACCGGAATCCGGCACGCCTATGACAATATCCGCGTCCACCGGGTGCGTTTTTGCGAGTATCTCGCCCGCCGTCTGACGCGCCTTGTGGACGGAGCGCCCGTCTATTACGGAATCCGGGCGTGAAAAATAGATATATTCAAATATGCAGATCTTTTTTTCGGCTTTGCCGCAATGCTCGCGGCGCGATATAACGCCGTCGTTTGAGAATATTATTATCTCGCCGGGCTCCACGTCGCGTATCAGCTCGGCTCCCACGGCTTTGAGCGCGCAGCTTTCGGAGGCCACAACGTAAACGCCGTCCTTTGTTTTGCCGTAGCAGAGCGGGCGGAAGCCGTGCGGGTCTCTTGCGCAGATGAGCTTCTGCGGCGACATCAAAACGAGAGAGTACGCGCCTTCAAGCGTGTTCATGGCGCGGCTGAGCGCCTCCTCTATCGACGGCGCGGTGAGCCTTTCCTTCGTTACGATATACGCGATTATCTCCGTATCGCTCGACGTGTGGAATATCGCGCCCGACAGCTCGAGCGCGGAGCGCAGCTTCGCCGCGTTCGACAGGTTGCCGTTGTGCGCAAGCGCCATCCTGCCCTTCTGATGATTTACCTCTATCGGCTGGCAGTTGTTTCTGTTGTTGCCGCCCGTCGTGCCGTACCTTGTGTGGGCGACCGCCATGGAGCCTTCGGGAAACGATGAAAGAGTTGTTTTTGAAAACACCTCCGACACCGTGCCGAGATCCTTGTGCGATACGAAAACTCCGTCGTCGTTTACCACTATGCCGCAGCTTTCCTGCCCTCTGTGCTGTAAGGCGTACAGACCGTAATAGCACATAGCCGCCGCGACGAACGGCTTATCCGACATTACGCCGAAAACACCGCATTCCTCATGAACGCCCATATTGCCCTCAGCCCTTCTTTATCCTGTCGAACGCCGCGCCGATGAAGCCCAGAAACAGCGGATGCGGCTTGTTCGGGCGCGATTTGAATTCGGGATGGTACTGAACGCCCACGTAAAACGGTCTGTCGGTAAGCTCAGACGTCTCAACGAGAAGTCCGTCCGGCGACATACCGGATAACGTAAGCCCGTTTTCCTGCAAAACCTGTCTGTAATCGTTATTGAATTCGTAACGGTGGCGGTGGCGCTCGCTTATTTCACGTTTGCCGTAGCAGCGCTCCATAGTCGTGCCCGCCTTGATCACGCAGGGATATGCGCCTAAGCGGAGCGTGCCGCCCTTGTCAATATCCTCGCTCTGACCGGGCATGAAATCTATTACTTTGTTCTTGCACTGCTCGTCAAACTCGCCCGAGTTTGCATCCTTTATGCCCGCGACGTTTCGTGCGTACTCTATTACGGCTATCTGCATACCGAGGCAGATGCCGAAGAACGGGAGGTTATTTTCACGCGCGTGTTTTACCGCGGTGATCATACCCTCAATTCCCCTGCTGCCGAAGCCGCCGGGGACGATTATTCCGTCAAGCCCGTTCAGCTTTTCGCCGACGTTTTCGGGCGTTATCTCCTCGGAATCGATCCAGTGGATCTTTATGTGAGTGTTGTAGTAATATCCGGCGTGGCGCATCGCCTCCGCGACGGACAGGTATGCGTCGTGCAGTCCCACGTACTTGCCGACCAGACCTATATGCACCGTGTAGGGCCTTGATTTTATCTTGTCCACCATCGCCGACCATTCGGCAAGGTCGGGCGCTTTCGCTTCAAGTCCGAGCTCGCGGCAGACTACCGCGGAGAAATTCGATTTTTCAAGCATCAGCGGCGCCTCGTAAAGATTCGGCAGCGTTATGTTTTCTATAACGCAGTCCGGCTTCACGTTGCAGAACAGCGCTATTTTTTCAAATATAGACTTTTCAAGCGGCTCGTCGCAGCGCAGGATGATTATATTGGGGTTTACGCCCATTCCCTGCAATTCCTTTACGGAATGCTGCGTGGGCTTCGTTTTATGCTCCTCCGAGGCGTGCAGATACGGCACGAGCGTTACGTGTATGAAAAGGCTGTTTTCACGCCCGACCTCAAGCGAGATCTGACGCACCGCCTCGATAAACGGCTGAGATTCTATATCGCCTATCGTGCCGCCTATTTCGGTTATGACTATATCCGCGTCGGAATGCTTGCCGACGTTATATATGAAATTCTTTATCTCGTTTGTGATATGAGGTATGACCTGGACCGTGGAGCCGAGATATTCTCCCCTGCGTTCCTTGTTAAGCACGTTCCAGTAGACTTTACCGGTGGTGAGGTTTGAATATTTGTTCAAGTCCTCGTCGATAAAGCGCTCGTAATGACCTAAGTCAAGGTCGGTCTCCGCGCCGTCCTCTGTAACGTAGACCTCGCCGTGCTGGTACGGGCTCATCGTGCCCGGATCGACGTTTATGTACGGGTCAAGCTTCTGAGCGGCGACTTTATATCCGCGCGATTTGAGCAGACGTCCGAGAGACGCCGCCGTTATACCTTTTCCGAGACCCGAGACGACGCCGCCCGTCACGAAAATATATTTTGTCATATCCGTATCCTCCTATTTTCCGCTGTTTCCGTAGTTTGACAGTACTCTTGCCGAGGGGTCGTTCACGTTGCACCCCTCCCATTCCTTATTGGGCATCCAGAAATCGACGACCATGTCGGACTGGCCCGGATAATATTTTTCAAAAATTTCTCTGTATAAAAGCGATTCCTTCGTAAACGGCTGTGCGTGCGTATATTTCCTGCGTTTTTCTTCAAACTCTTCGTCCGTATACCGTGTTTTTGCGTACTCTTTAAGATAATCGACCATTGAGTGACCGACCGCGTCGGAAAACGCCGCTTTTTCACGCCACAGTATATCGTCCGGCAAATACCCGAGCCCCTCAAACGCGTGGCGGAGCAGATATTTGCCTTTGTTGTACTTATTCATCTTCATTTCGGGATCGAGGCTCATAACGTACGAAACGAAATCAAGATCGCCGAAAGGGACGCGGGCTTCCAGGCTGTTTACGGAAATACATCTGTCCGCGCGCAAAACGTCGTACATATGTATTTCTCTTATGCGCTTTACCGCTTCCTTCTGGAATTCTTTTGCATTCGGCGCAAAATCCGTATATTTATAGCCGAAAAGCTCGTCGGAGATCTCGCCCGTCAATATAACGCGTATATCGGTTTGTTCGTGTATCGCTTTACATACAAGATACATACCCATGCTTGCGCGTACCGTCGTTATATCGTACGTGCCGAGGAGATGTATCAGATCGTCGAGCGTCGCTATGACCTCTTCGGGCGTCATATAAACCTCGGTATGATCC
>CADBSB010000154.1 GCA_902797235.1 uncultured Ruminococcus sp.
CCACTCGATATCGTTGTTTTTTGCGATCTCCGCGCGTATCTGCTTAAGTATCTTGCATTTTTCTTTTCCGTAATATTTCATATCTTTCACCTCCTATCGTATTTGACGAAGAATACCGTTTTTTTCTTACACCTTATATTGTAAACAAAATGTAAATCTCATTTTTCGCGCTTTGCCGGCGCCGACCACGTAAAGCCGTGGTATACGCCGCCGTTCGCGGCGGCCTGGACTATGCGGTTGCTGATGTTGCTCTTTGTATCGAGCGTTATCATCGCGTTTTTCGGCAGAAGGTTCGTTATCACCCAGTCCGCCGCTTTTCCGTAAGACGCAAAGCCGAATATCTCGTTCCCCTGGCTTGCCGTAACGTGCGGATCCTTTACCGGTTCCGGCTCCTTTACCGTCAGCGGCGCGTCCTTGTGCGCCTGCTGTACGTACTCCGGGAAGGGGCAGACGTCGAGTTGCTCGCCGCGCGAGCACATATAAACGTGCTTTAACAGCTTTGCGTCGCTCAGGGCGTGGTGATTCTGCTCCTCCGCCGCGCAGTAGTAATCGGCGAGCTTATAAAGCGATATGGTCTGGTTCGTCCTGAAAATCCCCGACATCTCGGGCGAAATATCGACAAGGCCGGCGTATATGGTGCCGAGCATACTCTGCGCCTTAAACGTCTTTACGTATTTAAGCGATGTTTTTACAAATCTGCCGTCGCAGTTGCCGTAGCAGAAGAATTCCGCTTTTTCCGACTTGTCCACAAAATCGTAGAAATCGGAGAAAACGTCGTCCACCTTCGGCGCCTCTCTCAGCTGATCCGCGGTAATACCGGTCAGCTCAACTATAAAATCCGTCATCTTCCGGAAGCCGTGCGGTCTTACGAGAGAGTAAAACTCACGGCCGAGCTCGTCAACGCAGCCGACGGATATGATCTCCATATCGAACTGCGTCGCTTCAAAATCCATAAAATATTTCATCAAATACTTCCGTTATACTCCGAGCAATGCCTGATCGTATGCAAACAATGCCTCGTTTATTTCATAAATGTCATAGTTTCCGTGCGATATGAAGTATTCCACTATCAGATCGCCCTTGCTGCTTTTGGATAACGCGTAGCCCGCCCTTGACAAAAGCTCCTTAGTCATATCGAGCGAAAGGGACAAGGCGACGCAGAACGATAAAACGGTCGTCTTTTTCGGTCTGTAATCGGGCGAGGAGCGTATTTTTGAAAAAAGCTTTCTGTCCACGTTCGCCTTTTTGTAGCACTCCGCGTCCGTCATCCCGCTTTTGTCTATCAGATCGAGCAGGGTTTCGGAAAAGCCCTTGTCCGCGTTTTTGATATGCTCCTCAAGCGTCTCCGCGCATTCGTCGCACATAAGCGGCGCCGCTTCTTCCTTTGCCGCCGCCTTCGCCGCGAATATAATGGGACGGGCGATATTCGCCGCCGCGCCCGCCGCGTTAATATCCCGCGCCGCACGCATCTCCGGCGCCGCGCGTTTCATTACCGGCGTTTGCGGTAAAAACGGTATATCCGGCTTTTTGTCGACAGCTCTGTCATATACCGACAGTATCACGGACGTGTCGTACCTGTCAAAATGCGCTTTGCACGCCGACACGGCAAGACCGAATATCTCGTTATCCGTAAGCGCCCCGCAGGATACGAGCGGCATGACTACGCTTTCATACCCCTTGACCGCCGATTTTTCAAGCGCCGCGGAGTACGCGGATATAACGTCCTCCGCCCTGCCGCCCTTTACTCTCGGCGTTATCTGCTTAGCGCCGGTCTCGCGTTTTACGGCATACGGCTTGTCTTTTGTGAATATCAGAGGCATATTATCCCTCCTTTGTGTATCTTTCCGCCCATTCGAGCGCGCGGTATAAAAGCGCCGCGTCGTCGAGTGCGCCCGCCATTTTCAGCTTCAGCGCGCCGTGCTGGCGGATCTTTTCGTCGTTTTCGCGTATGAAATCGCCGGGACCGCGCTGTTTCAGATCGAATTCCGCGATCTTATACCCGTTGTTTTCGCTCTCCATTATCTTTAAGCGAGCCTCCGCGTTCTGCCCCGGATCGTTCGCCATTAAAATGCAGTACGACGCGTACCTTCCGCGCCCGACCCTGCCGCGCAGCTGATGCAGCTGCGACAGACCGAAGCAGTCCGCGTCCTCGATAAGCATCACCGACGCGTTCGGCACGTTTATGCCGACCTCTATGACCGTGGTCGACACGAGTATGTCGAGCTCTCCGCGCTCAAATTTACCCATTACGGCGTTTTTCTCCGCGCTTTTCATCTTGCCGTGCAGATAACCGACCTTTAAATCGGGGAAAACGTCGACCGACAGCTTTTCGGCGTAATTTACCGCCGCCTTGCGCTTGTTTACCTCTTTGCCGTACTTTTCGGCGGAGAAGTCTGACGTTAACGCTTCAAGCGGTATCAGTCCGTCGTCCTCGGTCTCCTCTATTCCCGGGCATACAATGTACGCCTGCCTGCCGGCTTTGACCTGATCTCTTATAAAGGAATAGATTTTGTCGCGGCTGTTTTCGTCCCTGTACGCCGTTCTGACGGCGCGGCGTCCGGGCGGCATTTCGTCTATTACCGACACGTCAAGGTCGCCGAACAAAACGAGCGCGAGCGTGCGCGGTATCGGCGTAGCGCTCATCACGAGCATATGCGTGCCGTCGCCCTTTTTAAGGAGCGTTTCGCGCTGATTCACGCCGAAGCGGTGCTGTTCGTCGCATACGACAAGACCGAGATTTTTGAAGGATACCTTGTCCGTTATAAGCGCGTGCGTGCCTATAACCACGTCGCATTCGCCCGATAAAAGCGAATCGTACACCTCGTTTTTCTTGCTCTGCGGCAAATCGGATATAAGGAGCCTCACGCTCATGCCGAGGAGGGAGAAAAGTTTACTGCAATCCTCATAATGCTGTCTTGCAAGGATCTCCGTCGGCACCATGACGGCGGTCTGGTATCCGTTTTTCGCCGCTACGTACGCGCCGAACTGCGCGCAGACGGTCTTGCCGGAGCCCACGTCGCCCGACACCATGCGCCGCATCGGCGGCTTGTCCGCATTTGCGGTCAGATCGGTATATATCTCGTTCATGACGCGCTTCTGCGCACCCGTCGGCTCAAAGCCGAGCGCGGCCTTGAATTCATCGCAAACACAGCCGCGCATAACGGCGCGCGGAGCCGTATCGTCCTTTTTGCGCGTCGATCTTACGTTTACGGCAAATAAGAACAGCTCTTCAAACGCTAAACGCCTTTTCGCCTCGCCCACGGCGTATAACGACTGCGGATGATGTATCGTTTTAAGCGCCTCCGTGCGCGACATAAGGCGCTCGGACGCTACCACCTCGTCCGGCAGATTTTCGGGCAAAACGGTATCTTCCCGGTCGATGACCGACGATATGAGCTTGTTTATACGGACGGAGCTGTATCCCTCCGTCGCCGGATATACGGGGTAGAGGGGAAGCAGTTTGTCGCTGTACGGCTCGTACACCGGGGATGAAAGCTCAACGTGTTTGCCGCGGCGGCTCACCTTGCCGTAAAATCTGTAAGAGGCGCCCACGCGGAACGCGGTCTTTATGTAATTCTGATTGAAGAATACGATGGTACAGCCGCCCGTGCCGTCTCCGGCGGGGAGCTTGTATATCATTATGCCGCTGCGCGATTTGGCGTAGGACGGCGGAGCGTTTACTGTAAGTATGAATGCGGCGGTCTCGCCGTCCTCAGCCGACGCCACGGTCTTTACGTTGCCGCGGAATTCGTAAGCGCGCGGAAAATGGTAGAGCAGAGCGCCGACCGTCGTTATGCCGAGCTTTTTGAGGTACGCGGCGCCCGAGGTCCCGACGCCGGATAAGCGTTTTATATCGGCGTCAAGCTCAAGCGTCATTTTCTGAATATCCTTTCAAATCCGAATTTTTTGCGCAAGACCTTTATATAAAGCGCGGTCATCACGCCTATGACGTAATCGCAGAGAAGGAATGCCACGTTCCCGACGGCTATCGTAACGTAGAACATCGGCGTGCCGACGCCGAAAATGTCGTCAAGCAAAGCAAAGTACGTTACTATCGAATAAAGCACGTAATACGCGCCGTTGAAATACAAAAGCTTTAAAATATAGCCGAGCGCCTTCGGACAGTCGTCGAAATACGATTTTATAATCGGATAAAAGCCCATAAAGAATATATAGCACAAGGGTGAGAATTTGTGCGGCACGATAAGAAGCGAAAGCACGGCGACGACCGCGTAAACGGCAAACGACGGCTTTTTGCTGTATTCCACCATCAAAACGACGGTGAAAATGACCGTAAAGAACGCGATCGCGAGATCGAGGACCTGGAACACGCTCGATAAATATAGAATGACAAGCTCCGCCGCGGAGAAAATTCCGCAGAGCGCGATCATTTTGATCCTGTACTTTTCTTTCATACTTCCCCTATCTGCAGCACATCCTGCACGCGCAGTTAAGACACGAAAGGACCTGACATACGGTGCAGATGTCGCAGTAATCCGAGGACTGCGCGTTTCTGTACGTGCCGGTTGACTGATTTACGTTCTCGTTCAAATAATCGTATAATTCTCTGTATTCCGCGTTGTTCGGGTCCATGCTGCAGGCGGTGTTTGACGAGGTGTAAGCCTCGTAATACCAGCCGCGCAACACGTAAACGCAGGCTCTCAGATAATGCCATTCCGCGCCGCGGTCCGCGACGGGAACGGAATTGAGGAGCGCCTCCGCCTCGTCCGCGCGTTTTTCGTTTATATACTGCCTGATCGTCGCGTAAATGCCCGTGCCGCCCGACGATCTCGGACCGCTGTATGAGCTGCGGTAGCCGCCGGAGGACGTGTCGCCCTTTTGTATGCGCTCATACGCGGCGTTTATCTCTTTCATTTTCTCCTCGGCACGCGCACGCTGTCCCTCGTCCGTAAAATTGTCCGGATGGTACTTTTTTGCAAGCGCCCTGTACGCCTTTTTTATCTCGTCGTCGCTCGCGCCGCGGGCAACGCCCAATACTTCATACGGATCTCTTTCCATTTTTTCCGTGTTTCCTTCCGTTATCCTCGCTCGACACCTTTTTTGCCGTGTCTATCATCCCGAGCTTCATTATGTTTTCGGCAATATCGGCGGATAAACCGTCGCGCCCCTCGAGCGCAAGCTCACAGGCGGCTTTGTCAGCCCAGACGGACATGGCGCCGAAAGCGCTTTTCCGTCTTATGTTTATATCGCCCTCGCCGTACCGGAGCGGATTGTACGCGCCGCTTTTTTCGTCCTTTTCGTAATCGTCGCACGCGTCGGCGGTGTAGATGTATTTGCCGGTAAGAAAGCCGACTGCCTCCGCGCTCTCCGCCTTGTCAACCGGCGCGCCGCATCTGAAATAATACGATAACAGACGTCCGAACAGATCGGATACCCTGTCAAGCTCGCCGCATTTTTCGTCTTCAAGTGTGTGCAGCTCGGACAGTATCGAATCGGCTGAACCGTTGTCGAACGGATATATCTGCTCCGCCTTTTTCTTCATCCTGCGGCAGGCGGGCAAAAGCATTTTCGCGCCGAGCCGCTTGATACCGCGTTCGTCCTTTATCTTGTCAAGCACAGAATAGTAGGTAAGCATACAGGACGCGGCGCCGCTGTATCTTAAAATATCGTTGTCCTCCGCTATAAGCTTTTTGCGGAAGGGGTTGAGCCCGCATCTGCCCTTGTACGTCTTAAACGGCTGTCCGCTGTATGAGGACAAAACGAGGGCGAGGAACACCGCGTCGTACGACAAGGTCATCCTCGAATAAAAGCGGGTCGATCTGCCCATGCTTTTACAGAGCCCGCAGTATACCGCGTTATATAATTCGTATTCGCGGAGCTTCAGCTCCGGCAGGTATGGTCTTATATATCCGAACATTACACAAATAACTGAATAAGCGTGCCCACCGCGACGCTTAAAACAAAGACGTACGCGATGATTATAAGGTTGTCCTTAACGTGTTTGTTAGCTTTGAATAAGGAAACGTAACCGATGCCCGAGCCGACGGAGAGTCCCGCGAACACGGCGCCGAAGCCGATAGAGCCGCCGGCGTACAGCTCGGTCAGAACGACGGAGCCGGCGCAGTTCGGTATAAGTCCGACAAGCGCTGCGAAAAGCGGCTGCAAAAGCTTGTTCTTCTCGGCGAATTCCGCGATAGCCTCCTCGCCGATGAAGTGGACGATAAGCCCCATGACGATATTGACGATAAGTATGAACAAAAGCACCTCAAGCGAGCGTTTGAGCGCGGAGATAAAGACGTTCGAATCGCATTTTTCCTCGCATTTATGGTGGTGGGCTTCTTCTATTTTATCGCATTCGTCGCAGTCATGCTCGTGCTCGTGATGGTCGTGCCCGAATTTGTAGCGGCGGAAGATCAGCTGGAACAGATAGCCCGCGGCGACCGCGAAGGCGACCTTTGACAGCACGAGAGGGACGATCGCGCCGATATGCTCAAAGTCCGCGAGCAAAACGGGTATCGCCTCGTCGGAGCAGGATATGAATACCGCCACAAGCGTTCCCGCGCCGACGGCTCCGGCGGAGAACAGGTGAGACACCGCCACGCTCATACCGCATTGAGGTATGCAGCCGAGGACCGCGCCGCCCGGCACGCCGAATTTTCCGTTAGTCAGAAATCCCGCCAGCTTGCTTGACGAGCGGTGTTCGAGAAATTCAAGTAAAAGGTACGCCGCAAACAGAAACGGAGCAAGCTTGCCCGTATCTATCAGCGCGTCAAGTAAAATATCAAGGTATTCTTTCATATTTTTCCATCTTTATAATTTTGCGCATATAAATATACATTATAATTATATATGAACAACGCCTATAATGCAAAACATAAATTGAAAATATTTTGAAAATATAAAAGCCGGACGGTATTTAAGGTGTCGCTGCGGGAACCCCCGCGTGACCATGTCGCGCGGGGAATCCTCCGGTCCCTCCCACAATCTCCGAAGAGATTGAGGGGACTGCGGCTTTTGACGAAACGGGTCGTCGTCAGGGGTTCCCGTTGCGAACTTTTGAGCAACGGGGGTTCTCGTAGCCGACCCCTACGGGCTGTCCGTCGCGTCCGTGCAGTCATAAAAACCGGGAGGCTTTGATCCTCCCGCGGTATGAATGTCTTACTGTTTTATTGATTCTTTGATATAGTTGACTAAAGTCGCCTCACATTCGTTATCAAGAGAGTTTGTCAGAAGCTCCGCGGTTTTTCTCTGCGCGCTGCCTCTAAGGTCATACAACGACAAGATGTTTTTATACGCGCTCTCCGCGCCTATATCGCAGAAGACGCGCAGGTCCTTTTCGGCGGTCGCTTTATTATGTTGTTTTATATACCCGCTCAAGCCCGTACCGACAAAAAAATCGAGCTTGACTTTAACTTTATATACCGTAACGGCGAATTTCGGCGGCTTTAAATTCCCGTGATACGCAAAGTCGGCGTATATAAACGCCCTTGACGCAATTGTCAGATCGTTTGCGGTCACGCCGTCGAAAACGCCGCTTAAGCTTTCATTTTTCGCTTTTTTGAATAACGCCGTCAAAGCGTTTGACAGCCACCATTCTTCCGCCCGCTGATATGAATCTGTAGATTTTTTAAGCTCATGCATTATATCCGCTGTCATAAACAGCGTTTCGTTTCTGACGGTACCGCAGCCGTATTCGGCTCTTATATACGCAACCGTCAAAAGCGCCCACGCCATATTCGTTTTTTCCGATGCGCTGAACGATTTTGTTTTGAGCAGATTAACGGTATTGTATTCAATCTGGTCTAAATCCGCCTTGAAACGTACAGAATCCTTTGCGTACGTTTCGTCCAAGGCTTTTTTTGTTTTCTCTTTTAATTCCCCGCCTCCGCGCGCGGAAAAATAATCGTGTCGTTTCTTCACGTCGTATGCAATTTCATTTATTATTTCAAGCAATTCGTCATAACTGCTCTTTGCCATAATTACCTCCTTATAAAACCGTTTGAAATATTATACCGCGTTTTTTGTCTGTTTCTTAATTCTGAATTCCGAATTAAATAACTGCCGCATTAACGGCAGCAGTTTAATCATCATTTTTTCGGTTTATCCTTGAACATCGGTTTATACTCTTCGCTCTCTTTTTCCTTTTTATCCTTTGAGAGCCTGACTATAAGGGCGATGACGGCGAAAACGGCGTAGATCACGGTGGTGAAGATCATAAGAAACACCACGGTGCGGGCGTTCGTCATATCCTTTGTGACGGATATGAACATAAGGACTACCGCCGCCACGGTGCAGAGAAAATGTATCAGAAGCTTTACGCCGAACGACAGCTTTTTTATCTTGAAAACGTCCTGTATCACGGACATAACGACGGAGAAGAGCAGAAGTATCAGCTCCGTTTCAAAAAGCAAAAACTGCCCCTTCGTTCCGTTCTGCGCCGTTATCTGATATACGGCGGTTATGAAAAACTGCGACACGGTGAAATATACGCACGCGGTCTTTAAATGTTCAAGTACGGTTTTAAAGTATTTCATATCCATCCTCTTAATCATGATACGCTTATTGTATCACATTATTGTGAATAAATCAATATTTTACAAATCCGTATTGATTTTATATTCACGATGATTTATAATGAAATAAAAAACGGTGATAAAATGAAAGACGGATTTATAAAGGTCGGCGCCTGCTCGCCGGATATAACTGTCGCGGACACGAAAAAGAACGCGGAAACGATAATAAAATACGTAAAGGAAGCGGACGGATTCGGCGTAAAGCTGCTCTGCTTTCCCGAGCTGTGCATAACGGGCTATACGTGCGGAGATTTGTTTTTGACTGATACTCTGCTTGAAAACGCTGTATCGGCTCTTTCATTTATTAAACAGGAAACAAAAGATACCGACGTCGTTTTCGTCGTCGGTCTGCCTGTTCGGGTGTCCGGCAAAATATATAACGGTGCCGCGGTCCTCCACGGCGGTGAAATAATCGGATTTGTAACCAAATCAAAGCCGACGGCGGCGGAGACGCGCTGGTTTGCCTCGGGAGAGCCGGAAGATGAATTTAAGATAATAGACGACGAATACCGCGGCGTATCCGACCTTGTTTTCGGCTGCGAAAATCTGCCCGATTTTACGTTCTCCGTATCGTTCGGCTCACAAGAGAGCTTGCCGTCCGAATATTCGGGCGCTAATATTACCGCCGTCCTCGCCGCGTCAAGTGAGATAATCGGCCGCGCGGATTTCAGGCGCGAGCTTGTAAGATCGAATTCGCGGCGCAATATCTGCGGCTATATCTACGCCGACGCCGCGCCGACGGAATCTACGCAGGACAGCGTTTATTCCTCGCATTGTCTTATAGTGGAAAACGGCAAAATTTTGGCAGAAAATAAGCCGTTCGGCGACGAAAGACTGCTCATATCGGAAATTGACGTATCTTATATAATGCACGAAAAGAGCAATAAAAACAATATAGGAAAAGAAAATGTAGCCGGCTATTCCTTCAAGTTAAAGAATATAACCGAAACAAAACTGACGCGCAAAATAGAGAAAAATCCGTTCGTTCCCGACGACGAAAAAGAGCTTGCCTCTCGCGCGGAGGAGATTTTCAAAATGCAGTCATACGGGCTGAAAAAGCGGCTTGAGGTGACGCGGTGCAAGCCCGTTATCGGTTTGTCCGGCGGACTTGATTCGACGCTTGCGCTCCTTGTCTGCTGTAAAACGTACGATTTAATGGGTGCGGACAGAAAAGATATACTGACGTACACCATGCCCTGCTTCGGCACGACGAACAGGACGAAATCGAACGCGCAAAAGCTCGCCGAGCTTTGCGGCGTGTCGTTTGAAGAGATAAACATTTCCGCCTCCGTCACGCAGCACTTAAAAGACATAGGCATAGCCGAAAACGACAGAGGCACGGCGTACGAAAACGCCCAGGCGCGCGAGCGCACGCAGGTTTTGATGGATATAGCAAACCAGAAGGGCGGTCTCGTCATCGGCACCGGCGACTTATCCGAGCTCGCGCTCGGCTGGTGCACGTACAACGGCGACCATATGAGTATGTACGGCGTGAACGCGTCGATCCCCAAATCGCTCGTCCGCTGGCTTGTAAGATACGAGGCGTCGAACGCCCTGAAAAACGGAAATAAGGATTACGCGGCGGTGCTTTTCGACGTGCTTGAAACGCCCGTATCTCCCGAGCTTCTGCCGCCAGACAAGGACAGCATAGTGCAGAAGACCGAGGAGATAGTGGGACCGTACGAATTGCACGATTTCTTCATATACAATTTCGTCCGCCGCGGATATTCGCCGTCTAAAATTTTGCGCCTCGCACAGTACGCGTACGGCGGAAAGTACGATAAAGAAACGATTTTAAAGTGGGAAAAGGTGTTTTTCCGCAAGTTCTTCACACAGCAGTTCAAGCGCTCCTGCGTGCCGGGCGGCGCCGCCGTCGGCTCCGTGTCGTTTTCACCGCGCACCTCGCTCATGATGCCGGACGACGCGTCGTCGGCGTTGTGGCTGAAAGAGCTTGAAGGGTTGAAGGTGTGATATGTTCGTAAGACCATTGGCGGACAGACTGCGCCCGCAGAGCTTTGAGGAGATTGCCGGTCAGAGCCATCTGTTTTCGAAAAACGGTTCGCTTTACAAAATGATAAGCGGCGGACATATAACGAATATGATATTTTACGGTCCGCCCGGAACGGGCAAGACGACAGCCGCGAATATCATAGCCAAGCAGGCGGATATGACGATGTATAAGCTGAACGCGACGACGGCGTCGCTGTCCGACGTAAAAGACGTCATATCGCAGACGGACACGGTCATAGGCGCGGGCGGAATTTTATTGTATTTAGACGAGATACAGTATTTCAACAAAAAACAGCAGCAGTCGCTGCTCGAATATATCGAGGACGGGCGCATAACGCTCATAACGTCAACGACGGAAAACCCGTTTTTCTACGTTTACCCGGCTATTATATCGCGTTCCGCCGTGTTTGAATTCAAGCCCGTCGAGCCGTCCGACTGCGTGCCCGTACTGCGCCGCGCGCTGTCTATCTTGAACGACGAGAACAAGACGGACTGCAAATGTGACGACGACACGCTTTTGTATATCGCCCGCCTCTGCGGCGGCGACGTGAGGCGGAGCATAGGTCTGCTCGAACACGTTTACTACGCCGCGGACGATAAGATAGATCGTGAGCTGACGGACAAATTCGTGCCCGACGCGATGCGCGGCACCGGCGCTTTCCAGCGCGACGGCGACGGCCATTTCGATCTGTTGTCGGCTTTGCAGAAGTCCATACGCGGCTCCGACCCCGACGCGGCGGTATTCTACCTCGCAAAGCTTTTGTCCGCAGGTGAGCTTCTGTCCGTCTGCCGCAGATTGCAGGTCATAGCGAGCGAGGATATAGGTCTCGCCTACCCGCTCGCCGCGGTGATAACACGCGCGTGCTGTGAAAGCGCGAAGGAGCTCGGCCTGCCCGAGGCGCGCATACCGCTGACGAACGCCGCGATAACGCTCGCCACCGCGCCGAAATCCGCGTCCGGCATATTCGCGTACGACAAGGCGGAGGCCGATATCGCCGCGGGTTTGGGTAAAAATATACCCGACCATCTGCGCGACGCGCATTATTCGGGCGCCGCAAAGCTCGGCCGCGGCATAGAGTACAAATACCCGCACAGCTACGAAAACGACTGGTGCGAGCAGCAGTACCTGCCCGACGACGTAAAGGACAAGCGGTATTACGAGTACGGCGACAACAAAACGGAACAGTCGGCGAAAGCGTACTGGGACAAAATAAAAAATAAAAATCCTTAAAGGAGGAGTTAAAAATATGAAAATCAAATGCACTATCTGCGGAGAGATCTTCGAGGCGCCGTCGTTAAAGGACGCCATATGCCCGCTTTGCGGAGCAATGGGCGAGGCGCTCGAGCCCGTCGCGGAGGAAGCGAAGGAAGAGAAGAAGACGAAATACGCGGGCACCGAGACCGAGAAAAATCTGCTCGCGGCGTTCGCGGGCGAATCGCAGGCGAGAAATAAATATACTTATTTCGCGTC
>CADBSB010000155.1 GCA_902797235.1 uncultured Ruminococcus sp.
ACGGCGACCTTAGCCCGACGAGCTTCAGCATCACGTCATGCCTGTACTTCAACAAGACGATGTTCGACAAGCTTGACCTTGAATATCCCTACCAGCTCGTAAAGGACGGCGAATGGACGCTTGACAAGCTGTTTGAGCTGACAAAGGACATTTCCTCCGACGTTGACGGCGACGGCAAGATAACGTCAGACAGCAAGGAAGATATTTTCGGTCTTTCGTCGTGGTATCTCGACGTGCCGTACAGCTTCTACTACGCGGCGGGCGGTATGCTCGTATCGAAGGATCAGGACGACGTACCGTTCTACGATCCGCAGCTTGAACGCGATACTAAGATATACGGAAAGATTTACGACGTTATAATAACGAACAACGCGTATTACGAAACGAAAATTGCGGACTTTCCGAACGTTGCAAAGCTTTTCGCGGACGGACGCGCTCTGTTCCTCGACGCAAAGCTTTCAACTGCCGAGGAGCTGCGCGAAATGGATAACGAATTCGGTATCCTCCCCGTTCCGAAGCTTGACAATAACCAGACCGATTACAAGTCGTTCGTTAACGGCGCCGCCAGCATGATCTGCGTGCCCGCGACGGTCAAGGAGGCAAACCGCGAATACGTTTCCGTAATAATCGAGGCTATGGCCGCCGAGGCGTACAAGACCGTAACGCCCGTACTGTATGAAACGTACCTGAAGCGTAAGGTCACGCGCGACGCGGAATCCGCCGAAATGATAGACTACATAGTAAGAAACCGCGTGTTCGATATGGCGTACGTCAATATGCACGACGGCGTGGGCTCCTACGTCCGCGACCTGCTCCAGAACAAATCGACCGATATTTCATCCACGCTGAAGAAATATCAGAAGACGGCTAAAACCAGGATAGAAAAAATCGTAAAGGCGTTTGACAAGAGCCTTGCGGCAAACTGATAACGACAAACGGGCTGTTGCAGCAAAAACAGCCCGTTTGATTTGAAAAAGAAAGGTAAATGATATGACGTACCTGCAAAAGCTGAAAACGCTCGATAATTACAGAAACAACGGCAAGCACGCGGAGCGGATCTGCGCGGAGATAACGTACCTTGACGCTATATCAAAAAACGAAAACGATAAATATAACGCCCTGATAGAAAAAGCGGCGGACACGCTCCTTGCCGCGATCGAAAAGGACGGCGTTATAACGAAGGCCGCGGCGAACAAAGTCGAAAAAAGCCTTATGGTGTTACAGTCCGAGGCGAAAAAATACACGGAGCTTTTTATTTCCCACGCGCATATAGACATGAACTGGATGTGGGGCTATAACGAAACGGCGGCGATAACGGTCGACACGTTCCGCACTGTGCTCGATCTGATGGCGGAATATCCCGATATGACGTTCGGCCAGTCGCAGGCGTCGACGTACGAGATAATAGACAAGTACGCGCCGGAGCTGCTGCCCGAGATAAAGAAGCGTATAAAAGAGGGCAGATGGGAGGTCACAGCCGCCGAATGGGTGGAGCCCGACAAGAATATGCCCGACGGTGAATCTTTGACGCGTCAGATCTTACAGTCGCGTAAATACTTATCCAAGCTGCTCGATATTTCGCCCGAAAGCCTGAATATCGACTTTATACCGGACACGTTCGGTCACAATCTGAACGTACCGGAGATACTGTCCGAGGCGGGCGTTAAATATATGTACCATTGCAGAGGACACGAGGGGCCGTGCGTTTACCGCTATCAGTCCCCGTCCGGCAAGAGCGTTCTCGTTTACCGTGAGTACGCGTGGTACAACGGCGAGATAAGCCCGTTCAAATTTGAGATAGTCCCGCAGTTCTGCAAAAACGAAAAGGTAAACACGTACTTCTGCGTTTTCGGTATAGGCGACCACGGCGGCGGACCGTCGAGGCGCGATATAGAGCGGATCGAGGAGTATAAGAGCTGGCCGCTTGCGCCCGTCATCCGCTTCGGCACTTTCAAAGAATTCTTTGATATACTTGAAAGCTGCGGAAACGATTATCCCGTGTACGACACGGAGCGCAATTTCCTTTTCACCGGCTGCTACACCACGCAGTCGAGGATAAAAATGGCGAACCGCATAGCGGAGACGAGGCTGAACGAGACGGAGGCGCTGTCCTCCATGGCGTCCGTTATGGCAAACGCGCCGTACGAGCCCGACAGGCTCGATAAGGCGTGGCGCAACGTTTTGTTCAACCATTTCCACGACATTCTTCCCGGCTCCGGTACGGTCGAGACGCGCGAGTTCGCGCTCGGCCGCTTCCAGGAGGCTATGGCGGATATAAATATTTACGGCAACCTGAGCGCGCGCCGTATATCCGAGGCGACGGACACGTCGTCTATCCCCTTCACCGACCCCGGCGAGACCACGTCCGAGGGCGGCGGCGCGGGATATTTGCAGTCGCAGAACACGCATTACAGATACACCGCCGCGGAGCGCGGCAACGGTCCCGTAAGAGCGTTCCAGCTTTTCAACACCACGGGCAAGGACAGAGACGAATATACGGAAATAACCGTCTGGGATTATACGCCGGGCTTTGAAAACGCCGTGATGGCCGATTTTGACGGAAACGACGTTCCGTTTGCGGTGCTGAACAGCGGCAACGGCTACTGGGGACACAGCTATTCCACCCTGCTCGTCAAAGCGTCCGTCCCCGCGTACGGTTATACCACGCTGATATTGAAGCAGCGCGAGCCGGACGGGCATAAAACGCTGCGCCCGCAGGTATACGAATACGTTGATAAGCACATAAACGACGATCCCTTCGTGCTTGAAAACGATATCATCCGCGCTGTCATAGACAAAAAAACGGGTCAGGTAACGAGCCTTGTGAACAAAAAGACGGGCAATACCGTTATATCAAAACCGTCCTGCTTTTTCAGATACACGGAGGAAAACCCGCTGTTCGGTATGACGAGCTGGCGCGTAGGTCCGTCGACTTGCACGTACAGTCTGAACGAGAAAAACGGAGTGAGATACACGTACTATAACGTACAGCCGTTATACACGCGCCTGTCATACGAGCTGAAATTCGGCACGTCGAATCTCACGTGCAGCATTACGCTGAAAAAAGACAGCCCGACGCTTGAATTTGAAACGCGTATAGACTGGTCCGAGGCGGCGGTGCGCGGACAGAAGGTGCCGCAGATCTCGTTTTCCGTGCCGGTCGACGACGGCGGCGACAGCTTCATATCCGATATACCGTACGGCGAAATAAAACGCGCGCCGCTTACGCACGACATACCCGCCCTCTCGTATATCTGCACCGGTAAGGGCGCGGACGGCACGGCGCTCATGACGGACAGCAAGTACGGTTACAGATACTCGGACGGCGAGCTTAGCGTAACTCTCATCCGCTCCGCGTACGATCCCGATCCGTACCCCGAGCGCGGCATACACGATATACGCATAGGTGTGTCGGTATGCAAGCCCGATCAGGCGAAGGATATTTCGACCGCTTTCTGCCGTCCGCTCGCGTTCTTGTCGGCGACGAAGCACAAGGGCGCGCTCCCGCTTAAAGGCTCGCTTATGAGCGTTGACGGCGACGTCCGCGTATCGTGCGTAAAGGCTGCCGAGGACGGTGAAGGTATCACCGTAAGACTGTACGACACGGCGGGCGAGGATAAGACGGCGGCGCTGTCGTTCTGCAAGCCCGTAAAAACGGCGGAGCTTTGCGGAAGCGACGAAAAGACGACTGAAAAGCTGACAAAGAGCAAAAACAAAGTAAAAATAAAAGTACCGGCGTACGCGACGGTAACCGTAAAAATCAAATTTTAATGAGGTCAATATGCAAAAGAAATTAACCATACTCCACTGTAACGACATACACGGAGATTTTCTGCCCACGCGCGGCGAGCGCGGTATTTTCAAGGGCGGTCTTTCCCGCCTTTCAGGCTACGTAAAAAAGGTCAGGAGCGAGGAGGAAAACGTTATACTCGCAAACGCGGGCGATATGTTCCGCGGCTCGGTCATAGATTCCGAATTCATGGGCTTGTCGACTATCGAGCTTATGAATATCTTAGCGCCCGACGTGACGACGATAGGCAACCACGAGATAGACTACGGTATAGCGCATCTGCTGTTTCTTGAAAAATGCGCGAGGTTTCCGATCATAAACGCGGATTTATATATAACGCTCAACAACGCGCGCCTTTTCAAGCCGTACCTTAACATAGAGATCGGCGGTATGCGCGTTATGTTCATAGGGCTTCTGACAGAGGAGGTCATAAGCTCCACGAAGAGCGAAAAGGTCATAGGCACGTACATAAACGTCGCCGAGGCGGCGAAGGAGGTCGGCATAATCGCCGACAACTATCGCACAAAGGACACGGATATACTCGTGCTTTTAACTCACATCGGAATAGAAAAGGACAGAGAGCTTGCCTCGCTCTTAAACAGCGAATGGGGCGTAGATATGATAATAGGCGGCCACTCGCACACGTTCATGGACGCGCCCGAGGTGGTAAACGGCATACCGATAGTACAGGCGGGCACAGGCTCGGGCCAGATAGGCAGATTCGATATAGTTTACGACGACGAGAAAAAGAAGATAGTCGACATAAAATGGCGCCTTCAGCCGATAGACGAGAGCACCGCCCCATCCGATCCCGTCGCGGATCAGCTTTTGCAAAGCTACAAGTCGGAGACGGACGCGAAATATCACCGCATGGTGACTACGTTCGCGCGTGCGCTCACGCATCCGAGCCGCATACAGGAGACGGAAATGGGCAACCTATACGCGGATCTGCTGCAGGAGGATTCGAGCTTCGATATAATGATGATGGGCTCCGGCGCTATACGCAAAAAGGTTATGGGTCCCGTTGTGGAATATCAGGATATGCTTGAAAACACGCCGTTTGACGACAAGATGTATATGATAAAGGTCAAAGGCGACGAATTCCGCCGTATGATACAGTACGTTATGCGAGACGACGCGTGGGAGGGACACACGGAGTTTTACCAGTACTCAAAAGGCGTGCGCATAGTTTACAGAAAGAGCACGCACAAGCTTGAGGAGCTGTCGCTGCACGGCAAGGAAATTGAGGATAACGACGAGCTTCTGATAGCCTTGCAGACTTATCATTACAGCAATTTTGAAGAGTTCTTCAACGTTCCGATAGAGCCGATAAAGGAGCGTATGCGCCCGCGCGTCGTCGCGACGTCCGTAAACAACATAGTCGAGGAGTATTTCTCCACGCACCAGGGCCTCGACGCGCACGTCGAGGGCAGGATAGTGATACTTGACTGATATAAAGGAGAGCAAAATGCTTGGCGTATCAAAAAAGCTCCGCGGACTTGTGGCGCTCGCTTTATCCGTTATCATGGTTATATCTTTTATATTCACGGGAGGACTTGTGACAATGGCGGCAAATCAACAAATGGCGCTTTATAAAGAGGGCGAGGTCGAGCAGGCAAAGCTCGTCGGCAACACGTACGCCGTGCAGTTCAAGGTCGACAAGCCGTTTAAGGCGCTTCTTATACACGTTGAAAAGACGGACAAGACGGAAAACAAAGGCACGTTTACCGCGGAGCTTTACAGGTGGGACAAAAACTATCAGACCACGCTCAAAAACGCGCCGCTGTATACGGCGGATATAAAGGGCGTATCTGCGGGCGAGGACGCGGAGTTTTCCTTTGACGCCGTTGACGCGGGCGAATATCTATTATATATGCGCGACGCGGGCGGAAACTTACATATAGGCTTGTGCGAGGGGGTCGGCGCGAGGACTTATATGAACGCGTCCGAACATCCGCTCTCCGCAAAGGTCTCGCTCGTATGGGCGGACGGAGAGGGAAAGCTTGAGCAGCTCACCGACAACTATTTTGAATTCGTGACGTCCTCCGACACGTGGGTGGTGACGGACGGTCTCGGCAGAAAGGTGCAAAACAGTCAGGAGGACACGCGGCGGCAGAACAAGACCGTCGGCCTGTTTTTCCACACGTGGCACACCTCAAACAGTACGCTCGGCTCGCGCAATATTACCGAAATTCTGAAAGAACACCCCGAGATACAAAACGATTTTAACAGCCCCTTATGGGGCAACGCGGGCGCGTACCACTGGAACGAGCCGATATGGGGATATTACCAGAGTAACGACGAGTGGGTCCTGCGCAAGCAGGCGGAGCTTCTCGCCGACGCAGGCGTCGACGTTGTGTTCTTTGACAACACGAACGGCACGATAACGTTTATAGACGACGTTTTAACGCTCTGCCGCGTCTGGTCGCAGGCGAGGGCGGACGGAGTAAAGACGCCGCAGATCTCTTTCATGCTTCCGATGTTCGACTACGATTACGTAGCGGTACAGCTGCGTGAGATTTACTCAAAGCTCTACGGCAAGGGCATATATAAAGACCTCTGGTTTTACTGGAAGGGGAAGCCTTTGATAGTCGGTTACCCCGGAAAGCTCGATAAAAAGAACGAGACGGATAAGGAAATACTTAATTTCTTCAACTACCGCGTGATAAACCATTCGCAGTCCGCGGATAACGTTCAGGTCCGGGACGAGAACGGCAAGCCGCTCGTCATGGGCGCGATACAAGAGGAAATAAAGAAAAAATATCAGCTCTGGAACTGGATCTCCGTTTACCCCCAGCTCGTGAATAAAAACAAGGACGGCACTCCGGAGCAGGTATCCGTCGCCATAGCGCACAACTGGTGCAAGGAAACGCACCTGACCGCGATGAACAACCCGAAATATCAGGTATACGGCCGCCATTACGATCCGAAAGCGGAAAAGGTCGATGACAGAGAAAACGCAAAGCTCTACGGCAGGTATTTTGAGACGCAGTGGGAATACGCGCTCGATATCGATCCCGAATTTATATGGGTGACGGGCTGGAACGAATGGGTCGCGGGACGTTTCGACGATTTCTGGGGCGTTGAAAACGCCTTCCCCGACAATTTCAGCGACGAATACAGCCGCGACATAGAGCCGTCTAAAGGCGATCTTAAAGACCACTATTATTATCAGCTTGTCGAATATATCAGAAGATACAAAGGCGTCTCCGCGCTGCCCGCAGTCGACGAGCCGGTGACGGTGGATATAAAAACGGGCGACGGCTGGGACAAGGTATCCCGCACATACGAATCGTACGCGGGCGACGTGTTCGACCGCCGCGCGAGAGGCTATATAAATAACGAAACGAAGACGAATTACAAGTACGTAAACGAGACGGGCAGAAACGATATAGTGTCTTCAAAGGCGACGTATGACGCAAAAAACGTCTATTTTATGGTCAAGACGAAAAACGACCTCACACCGTACACCGATCCCGCGTGGATGCGGCTTCTTATAGAAATAGCGGACAAAGAGGGCGAGACGGTGACAGCCGAGAACTGGGAGAGCTTCCAGTACATCATAAACAGACAAACACCGACGGACGGGGAGCATACGACGCTTGAAAAGAGCAAAGGCGGCTGGGACTGGGAGACCGTCGGTCAGGTGCAGTATAACGCGAGCGGTAATACGCTTCAGATAGCCGTGCCGAGAAAGCTGCTGGGGATAGATAAATGCGCATCGTTCACAGTCAATTTCAAGTGGTCGGACAATATGCAGAACGACGGCGACATCCTCGATTTCTACGAGAACGGCGACGTCGCGCCCGAGGGCAGATACAAATACAGCCTGTCGGTCTGCGACGCCCCGCCAGGCGAAGATACCGAAACCGAAACGGAGGCAGAGGAGCAGACGACGAATAAGCCTGTAGTAAACGATTATATGGGAGCGGACAACAGAGGTCCGGGAGCGCTGCCGGTAATAGCCGCCGTTTCCGCCGCCGTAGTCGCCGCCGCGGTCATCGCATTTGTGATAATAAAGAAGAAGAAAAAATAATTACCATATCGACCGTTTATTTGCGGGACTGATGTTCGCCTCATCCGTCACGGCGCAGCCGTGCCACCTTCCCCAAAAGGGGAAGGCTTATAAAAAACCGGCTCGGACAAATCCGAGCCGATTTCATATTATATATTACTAATCCAAAACGACCGTCTGCGCCCATTCTCTGAACTGCGGCAGAAAATCCTCCATGTTTTCCGGATGCGTGGCAAACCACACCATGTAGACGTAGCCGTTGTGCTCGTACATGAACACGGCGCTTGACAGCGCTTCTCCGTCTTCAAAATCCTCTCTGCACGTAAAGTACGTAAGTCCGTCCTTTTTATAAAGCTGAACGTCCTTTAAATCGAATTCGCGTTTATAAAAATCCTTCGCCTCCTCCATGTTCTTTATGTCGATGGGGTCGGCGGCGAAGATCTCGCACGCGACGTAATTGCTTTCAAGATACAGATAATAATCGCCCTGTGTTTCTTTTTCGATTTGGAATTTATTTGTAAGCGTTATCTGTAAGCCCGTGATCTCAAACGTCTGCGGGCGCTCCCTGTTCAGAATCCCCGCGGCGAGAGACGCGCCGACGAATACCACCGCGGCGACGATCAGCACGATAAAAAGTACCTTCGTCTTCTTTTTCTTTTTTTGCCGTAACTCGTCGTCCTCGTAAATGCCGCCGTTATAATCAAATCCAGTATCGTTATTACCGTTCATTTCATTTCCTCCGTGATTTTTGAACTGTATTATATCATAAAACATATGATTTGTAAAGACAAAACGCGGATTTTTCGATAATTTATTTTTCCGATCCATAATTTACCGAAATTTAATAAAATATTTGTCCGTTTTCATCACCCGCGTGGTACTGTATATATGAAAAACGTTTTTCAGGCAGGAGAGCAAATTGAAAAAAATCAACGACGAGGCGTGCAAAAAAGCTCTGCGTAAAATAGCAGACGGCGATAACTCGGCTTTGTCCGATCTGTACGATTTGACGGGTAAGACCGTGTTTTTTACGGCTTATTCCATACTCGGAAGCTATCAGGACGCGGAGGACGCGACGCAGAACACTTTTTATGAAATACTTAAATGCGCGAAAAACTACTCGGGCGGCGACGCCCGGGCCTGGGTCGTGTCCGTCGCCAAAAGGCAAGCCCTGAAAATACTGCGCGACAGAAGACCGGTATGCGAGCTTG
>CADBSB010000156.1 GCA_902797235.1 uncultured Ruminococcus sp.
AAATACGTGCTCGGACTTTGTGATAAATACGATGATATGGAGACCGTCCGCGCGTTCATACTCGACAGGTACGGCCACCCCGACTGCACCAATATGTTCCAGAACATGGGCATAACGCTCGCCGCGCTCCTTCTTTGCGGCAAAGATCCGATAAAAACGGGTCTGACGGCGCTCAACTGCGGCTTTGACACCGACTGCACCTGCGCGTCCGCCGGCGCGATGCTCGGACTTATCCTCGGCGGAAAGAAATTCGCGGAGATGACGGGGCTGTACGATCTTAAATACGTGCTTTCCGTGCGCTCGGAGGGCCACGGCGACAGGACGGACTGTCTCTCGGAACAGATCGCCGAGCTCGGCACGGCGCTTCCGCATACGGAAACGGCGATAGACGGCGCGCCGGACGTAAAATTCGACTTTGAGCCCGCGCCCGAGTGCGCGTTTGAATACGAATATAAAACAAAACCGTGCGTCGCGCCCGGCAAAAACTGCGAGCTTGATATAATAATAAAGAAAAAAGGCAAAATAAACGGAAAATTGAAGCTGACCGTTCCGCCGCCGCTCGTATGCAAGACTGAATACGACGTGTCCGGCTGTGACCGCGCGGTCGTTTCCGTGAGCGTCGCGCCCGGTGACGGGGACGTGTACCCGATGAAAAACGTCATCGGCGTAACGTTTGAAGCTGACGGGAAAGAGTTTAAGGATGATTTCGGCGTGTGCCGCGCCGACGTGTGGCGCGTCGACGGGCCGATCTGGCGTACGGAGCCTGTGATAGAGCCGAAGGCGCTCGAGGGCGGCAAAAGCTACTGGGCGTTTATGAAGCCCGGCGGAAACGAGGGAGAGAGCACGGATAACGTACGTGATTTTCACCTGAATTTCGCACGCGACACGGACACGGCGTATCTTGATATCAACACACTTTTCGAGCCGTTTACGCCGGGCTGCTCCGACGGTTGCATAAAGCGGTATTTCTACAAGGAAGAAGACAGTTTTAAGCTGTCCGATATATCGGGCTTTTACGGGCCGTGCGTCTTCTATATGTCGCAATTAATAGTAAGTGACGAGGATAAAGAAACGTATATCCAGCTCGGAAGGTCCGCGCCGTTTGAATTGTATTTAAACGGTGAATTGCTCGCAAAGCGTAACGACTGCGATACGTTCACGTCGGAAAACGTGCATATATCGGGCGTAAAGCTGAAAAAAGGCGAAAACCGCCTCGTCCTGCGTCTCACGCAGATAAACGCGGACAGCAAATGGAGCCTCGTTTTCTCCAAAGGCGCGACGTGCTCGGAGCATCTGACCGATCTGAAATACAGAAAAATTTGAAAATTATAAATTTTACAAGGGGGAAGAAAATGAAAAAACTGATTGTGGTTTTCCTTGCGGCGCTTATGCTGCTCGCCTGTTTTGCCGGATGCGCAAACAACAACACCAATCCGAGCAACAACACCAATACGGATAAACCGACAACGACAGTTGAGGCGGAGACGGACCCGGAGGTTACGACTGATAACAGCTACGTACCCGATCTGCCCGAGGAAAAGTTCGGCGGAGAATTCAGCATTCTCTGCGAGGGTGCTTTCTGGGGCACCGAGGATAACCTCTACTACGAGGAAGCGAGCGACGACCCGGTACTCGACGCCGTCTGGCACCGTTGTGAAACGATGTACGAGCAATTTGACGTTGAGATATTCACCACACCGTCCGCGGATACTACGGCCGAGCTCAAAAACAGCGTAAAATCGGGCGACAACGCCTACGACGCGATAGTCGCGAGAATGCCGCTCATCGCATCGAGCGCGGCTAACGGCGACCTTATGAACCTGTACGACGTTGAGGGTATCGACCTGTCGAAGGCGTACTGGGATCAGAGCGCGAACAGCCAGTTATCCATCGGCGGCAAGCTGTTCTACACCGTCGGCGACATTATCACCGTCGAAGACGCCTGCACGTGGACGATGATGTTCAACAAAAAGCTCGCCACGGCGCTCGACCTGGAGGATCTTTATCAGGTCGTAAAGGACGGCAGATGGACGTTTGACTATTTCTATACGACGCTTAAAGACTGCGGCTTCTCGAAGCCGAACGACAAGGGCGAATGGGACTACATGGCGTCATACGCGTTTTCAACGCACAGAGATATGGCGTACGGCTTCTTCTACGCCGCGGGGCTCTCCTTCATTCAGAAGGATAACGACGATATGCCTTTCATCGACGCGACGAACAACGAGAAGATCCAGAACGTCTTAAACTATTCGCTTAAAGTAATGCGCGACACGCAGCTGACGATAGACGCGCACAAGTGGACGCACGTCGATCCGTGGGCGACAAGACTGACGCAGGCGGCGTTTGAGGACGACAGAGCCCTGTTCTACGCAGAGGTGTTATCGACCATAATGAACCTGCGCTCGATGGATACGGACTTCGGTTTACTGCCTATGCCTAAGTACGATTCCGCGCAGACGGATTATATAACGTTTGTCAACCCGGCGGCGTCTCTTGTCGGCGTGCCGATATATCAGAAGAGCAAACAGAACGCCAGAAGAAGCGGCGTCCTGCTTGAAGCCATGGCGTACTACGGACACGAGTACATAGTACCCGCCTTTATAGAAAAAGCCATAAAGGGCAAATCCACGCGCGACGAGCAGTCGATCGATATGCTTGAAATACTGTTCCGGCACAGAATGTACGACTTAGGTCTTATAAACGACTGGAGCGCCATAGCCTCCGGCTATTCCGACCTTGTATTCAACAACAAGAACGATTACGCAAACCACTTCAAGAAGGTTTCAAAGGGCGTTCAGAAGAAGCTCGACGCCTTCTTAAAGAAGATAAACGCGCTTTGATTAAATCAAACGAACAAACCGCCGCACCAGCGGCGGTTTTCGTTCGTGGAAAAGGCGCCCTCTTTGAGGGAGCTGTCGCCGTAAGGCGACTGAGGGAGTAAGCCCCCGCCCTGCGTTAAACCGCATTAAACGGGTAATATTTTCCTGCAGCCTAAATAAATTATTGAATTACAATAAAATTTTTCAAAAACCTCTTGACAATTCGCTTTATATATGGTATCATACGGTCACGGAGGTGCGGCAAAATGAAAGAATTGTTCCGGAAAATCAAAGTCCACGCGTTTTTTTCGGCGATAGTCGTTTTTTCCGCGCTTTCGTTCGTTGTGGATAAGTTAAAGGCGCTGTTTAAAATAAATAAAAAAGCCGTCACGCTCGCTCTGCTTTCGGTCCTCGTCTTTTCGCTCGTGCTTTTGTCCGGCTGCCGCGGCGGGTTTTTCTCCGGCATGCCCGGAGATCTAAAAAAGGTCAGAAACACAGAAAACGTTTACGACGAGATATGGAATTCTACATATGAAGAATATGCCGGAAAGAGCTCCGTACTCACCGGCGCGTCCTCGGGCGGGCGGCGCAACGTCGACCTCGGAACGATACAGGGCGTCAACATTGATAAATATCACGTTTCCCTCCGGTTTGCAGACAACGGAAAAAAGCTCAGTATTTCGTTAAACGACAGCGGCTTTTACACATACGACGCGAGCACGAAAACGCTCGCCGGAAACAAAGACGAGCAGTATATAGCGGATAATTTTATTAAATACTATTTTGAATGGAACGAAAAAAGCCAGATCTTTTCGTCCGACTATTCCGACGGGAATTTGGGCGAATTTACGTATGAAAAATCGGAGTACTGATAAATCAGCGCTCGATTCTGTTCATCTTTCTGTTCATTTTTCTGTTCATGTTCAAAAACTATTGACAAACTGAACAGAATGAATGATATTAAATCATAAAACCCCCTTGACAAATCCGATTTTTTGTAGTATAATCACTAAAAAGGCTGTGATAAAGACAGTAGTTTACGTTTTTGTATCAGAGAGGGAACGGGCGGTGTGAGTTCCTTACGGGGCGTAAATGAAGACCGCTTTTGAGCCGCGGTGAGGAAATGCGCCGCCGCGCCCCGCGTTAAGGGAGAATGAGTTAAAATCAAGGTGGAACCGTGTATTATGCACCCTTGATACGTGTTTATAGCGTATCAAGGGATTTTTATTTTCAGGAGGATATAGAGATGAAAGTAGTTTATAACGACGGTCACGTGGGCGAATGTCTGCCCGAGGAAGAACAGCATATCATACGCCATACGGCCGCGCATATAATGGCGCAAGCCGTTAAGCGTCTTTTCCCGCACGCCGATTTCGGCTACGGTCCGGCGACCGAAAAGGGCTTCTATTACGATATAGATTTAGGCGATACGAAGCTGTCGGACGAGGATCTTGCCAAAATTGAGGCGGAGATGAAAAAGATAACGAAGGAAAATCTGCCGATAAAGGCGTTCACTCTGCCGCGCAAGGAAGCGATAGAGCTTATGGAGCAGAGAGGCGAAAAGTACAAGGTGGAGCATATAGGCGATCTTCCCGATGACGCGGTCATCAGCTTTTATCAGCAGGGCGAATATATCGATATGTGCGTCGGCCCGCACCTCTGCTACACAAAGGCGCTCAAGGTCTTCAAGATCACGGGTCAGTCCGGCGCGTACTGGAAGAACGACAAAAACAACAAGATGCTGACAAGAATAAACGGCACGGCTTTCGCGACGGCGGAGGAGCTTGAAGAATACCTGAAACAGCTTGCAGAGGCGGAGCAGAGAGACCACAGAAGGATAGGCAAGGAAATGCGCCTGTTCATGACGGACGATCTCGTAGGCAAGGGCTTGCCGATGTTTTTACCGAACGGCTACACGGTATGGCAGGAGCTTGAAAATTATATAAAGGAAAAGGAGCGCAAGCTCGGTTATCAGCACGTCATGACGCCGTGCGTCGGCTCCGTCGCGCTTTATCAGACGTCCGGTCACTGGGAGCATTACAAGGATAATATGTTCCCCGCAATGGAGGTGGAGGGCGAGAGCTTCGTTCTCCGTCCGATGAACTGCCCGCACCATATGATGATATACGCGAGCA
>CADBSB010000157.1 GCA_902797235.1 uncultured Ruminococcus sp.
AATGACAGAGCTTCGCAAAAGAGAGTGCTATGAAAAGCCCAGCGTAAGACGCAAGAAGAAGTCCGAAGCTGCAAGAAAGCGCAAATACAAATAATAGGATCCCACCCCGGGCTCTCCCGGGGTGATTCTGCGGAATTAGCTCATCCGGTAGAGCGTCACCTTCCCAAGGTGAATGTGGCGGGTTCGAGTCCCGTATTCCGCTCTAAGCAAAAAGGTGCCTTTAAGGCACCTTTTTGCTTAGAGCGTGCTTCATGTACGGGACTCGAAGCAGCGTTAAGAAAACGCTCCGGGGGAGCGTTTTTGCGAAGCGTACACAAACAAGTCTGTACAAATTGCTTCGCAAAATTCAAGAAGAGTCCCGTATTCCGCTTTTTGTCAAAATATCCGGAATAAACTAAAACTTACGGTAATTGTTCCGTAAGTTTTTAGTTGTATATGTTCATTCAAAACTGTTAAAGAACATAGCGGCTTTGCTTTATCAAAAGACAAAGCCGCTGTCTTTATTAAAGCAATTTCAAAATATTCACAAATACACGTTGAAAACTCATATATGATAATGTATAATTATTTGGATAATATTTCAGGAGATGTGTTTTATGCTGACTGAACTGAGATTGCTTTTGCTTGAGGACGCGGACGCGGATGAGATAAAAAGACGGCTTCCCGCTCATGAATACGAGGCGCTGTGCGCCTGGCACGGCAAAGAGGACGGGGCGATCGACGCGTTTCTTAGGTTAAGATCGTATGACGAGGCTGCCATGGCTTTGCTTTACAAGCCGGGCAAAAACGCAAAACCGTCCGGCAGGACGGGCAGGTTCATAGTGCTCGAGGGGCTTGACGGCGCGGGTAAAACGACGCATATGGAGCTTTTGCGTCAAAGGCTTTCGGACGACGGGCGCACGGTCTACGCCACGGCCGAGCCGACGGTATCGGCGGTCGGCGGACTGATACGCGACGCGCTCGCCGGGCTTCACACACGCTCGGCGTCTGAGCTTGCGGCTTTGTTTCTGTGCGACCGCATACAGCATAACGTAAATCCCAAAAACGGCATAAGCGGATTTTTGCAGGCCGGCACGGACGTAATATGCGACAGATATTATTATTCGTCGCTCGCGTACCAGGGCATAGACAGCGACATAAGCTGGGTCGCGCATATGAATCTCGACTGCCCGGAGATAAGCCGCCCGGACGCGTGCATCTTCCTCGATCTCCCCGTAAAAAAGTGTATCGAACGCATGGAGAACGCAAGGCTCACGACGGAGATATACGAGACGGAGGAGATAATAAAGCGCGTCAAACGCCGCTTTGCGGACACGTTCCGTATCTGCAATGACAGAGAAAACATATATATAGTAAACGCGGACAGAGATATAAAAGAAATATCCGATGAAATATACAACATAGTGAAAGGAATAAAATGATATGAACAAGGTTTTGCTTATTGTAATGGACGGTGTGGGTTTCTCCAAAACAGGTATAGGCGACGCGGTCACCGCGGCGAACACGCCCACTCTCGATAAACTCTTGAAAGAATGCCCGAACACGAGGCTCAAGGCTCACGGCACGGCGGTAGGGCTGCCGTCCGACGACGATATGGGCAACAGCGAGGTAGGGCACAACGCGCTCGGCTGCGGCCAGATATACTCGCAGGGCGCAAAGCTCGTGAACGAGAGCATAGACAGCGGAAAAATATACACCTCAGATACGTGGAAAAAGATAATAGATAAGGCGAAAAACGGCGGCACGCTGCATTTCTTAGGCCTTTTATCCGACGGAAACGTACATTCCAATATTTCACACCTTTTCAAAATGCTTGAAGAAGCGAAGAACGAGGGAGCGGGCGAGGTAAGGATCCACATCCTGCTCGACGGACGCGACGTTCCGGCGACCTCGGCGCTTTCCTACGTCGACGCGCTTGAAAACAAGTGCTCCGAGTTAAACGGCGGCAAATTCCACGCCTGCATAGCATCGGGCGGCGGCAGAATGAAGATCACGATGGACAGATACAAAGCCGACTGGTCCATGGTCTCCCGCGGCTGGGAGACGCACGTACACGGCGAAGGCCGTCAGTTTGCGACCGCTAAGGAGGCGATAGAGACTTACAGAGAAGAAAATCCCGGCGTTATAGACCAGGATCTTCCCGCTTTCGTCATAGCAAAAGACGGCAAACCCGTTGGCGCGGTGAACGACGGCGACGCGGTCATACTCTACAATTTCAGAGGAGACAGAGCGATCGAAATTTCCATGGCGTTCGACGACGATAACTTCCCGTACTTCGACCGCGGAGTTCGTCCCGACGTCGTTTACGCCGGTATGTTAGAGTACGACGGAGATTTAAAGATTCCGCACAACTACCTCGTAAATCCGCCCGAGATAAAGCACACGTTATCCGAATATCTCGTCGCGGCGAAGGTAAATCAGTACGCTATATCCGAAACGCAGAAATACGGCCACGTAACGTACTTCTGGAACGGCAACCGCTCCGGCAAATTCAGTGACGAGCTTGAAACGTTTGTAGAGATACCGTCCGACAAGGTCAGCTTTGACGAGCGCCCGTGGATGAAATGCGCCGAGATAACCGACGAGCTTATAAAGGTCATAAAAGAGGGCAAATTCGACTTTATGCGCTGCAATTTTCCGAACGGCGACATGGTCGGTCATACCGGCAATTTTGACGCCGTCGTCTGCGGTATGGAGGCGCTCGACCTCTGCTTGACGAGGCTCAAAGCCGTCTGCGAGGAGTGCGGCGTCATAATGTGCGTGACAGCCGACCACGGCAACGCCGACGAAATGCTCGAGATGAACAAAAAGGGAAAATTACAGGTCAAAACGGCTCATTCGCTCAACCCCGTGCCGTTCATCATTTACGACAAAAACGCAACTCACGAGATAGAGCCGGCGGACGATTACGGTCTGTCAAACGTCGCCGCCACCGTCACGGAGCTTCTCGGACTTGAACCGGACGCCGTATGGCAGAGAAGTATGCTCAAAAAATAAAGGGAATTAAAATATGCCTATTAAAATACCCGACGGGCTGCCCGCCGCAGGGATTTTGCGAAACGAAAACATATTCGTGATGCAGGAGCTTCGCGCTCTGCATCAGGATATACGCGCGCTGAAAATCGCCGTGTTAAACCTCATGCCGACGAAGATAGCGACGGAAACGCAGCTCGTCAGACTTTTGTCAAACTCCTCGCTTCAGATTGATTTGACGCTTTTGCGCGTGGAAAATCACGTGAGCAAAAACACGTCCGAGGAGCATATGGAGGCGTTTTACAAGGATTTTTCGCTCGTAAAGGACGAGAAATTCGACGGTCTTATCGTCACGGGCGCGCCCGTTGAAAACCTCGATTTCGACGAGGTCGATTACTGGGACGAGCTCTGCGGTATATTCGACTGGGCGAAGAAAAACGTTTTCTCCACGATTTTTATCTGCTGGGCGGCGCAGGCGGCGCTGTACTATGACTACGGAATAAACAAGCATAAAATGGACAAAAAGATGTTCGGCGTGTTTGAGCACAAGGTGCTTTTGCCGTCGCACCCGATAGTCCGCGGCTTTGACGAGACGTTTATGGCGCCCCATTCGCGCCATACCGAGGTGTATGAGGACGAGGTTTCCGCCGCGTTCGGTCTGCGTATAGTCGCGCAGTCGGACAAAGCCGGGGTATATCTCATATCCGACGACGTAAACAGCAGATTTTTCATAACAGGGCATTGTGAGTACGATTACGACACGCTTGCAAAGGAGTATTTCAGAGATAAGGACAAGGGTCTGCCGATAGAAATACCGTATAATTATTTTCCGAACGACGACCCGACAAAGCGCCCGAAAAACGTCTGGCGCGGCCACGCGCACCTGCTTTTCTCCAACTGGCTCAACTATTTCGTATATCAGGCAACACCGTACGATCTGAATAAAATTTAAGGCTGTCAACCAAAGGGAAAAGCCCGATAAGGAAGTTATTAACTGCGCGTAAATGCGGTGAGTAAGAGCGCAATTATTGAAAAGAACAGGTTGGAAATTCTTCAGTCTGTTCTTTATTGTTTGTCAGAGCTAAATTGCCGCGCAAAGCGCGTCAGCTAAATTGTTTGCCTATCGTCAA
>CADBSB010000158.1 GCA_902797235.1 uncultured Ruminococcus sp.
CAAAAACATAATGAAGTTCGCGGACGGGAACGCGGTGTTGTTGAATATCGTGACGTTCCTGCTGTCGTACGCGAGGCGCTTTGACTGCTTGTTGAAGCGCTTCGTCTCCTCTTTTTCGCGTGAAAACGCCTTGACTACGCGGAAGCCCGCAAGAGCGTCGGAAAGCGTGCTCGACATGGCGCGCGAGGAGGCGTACCGCTTTGAATGGAGCGTCATCTCGCGCTTGTATAGCACGTACATCACGAACGCAAACGCCGGCATCACGATAAGCGTACACGCGGCAAGGAGCGGATTCATAACGAACATTATGACGAACACGGCGATAAACTGCACCGCGTTTTTCAAAAATTCCGGCACGCCGTTGCAGAAAAACCAGTATATGGTGTTTGAATCGTTGTTTATCTGATTCATAAGTCCGCCCGTCTGTCTTGCCGTGAAGAACGAGAGCGACAGGCGCTCTATCGCGCCGAATATCGTCTTTTTCAGATCGTACGTGACCTTGCCCGTGACGCGCGCGGAAATTATACCGGATATTGAATTTACGGCAAGCGAAAGCAGCCGCATGAGCACGACGAGCATCAGAACGAACAAAAGCTGACCGTACCATTTATTGCCGACGGTAAGAACTCTGTCATAGAAGAAGGACGTTGAAAAGTAAGGCGCGGCGACGCCGAGCGCGGACAGAGCCGCAAGCGAAATTATGACCGCCGCCATTTGCAGCTTGTATTTTTTCGAAAACTGCAAAAGACGCTTATATATCTTCGTTTTTTCCATACATTTCGGGCATATTTTTCGCACGGGATCGGGGTATCTGTTGCCGCATTTCGGACAGAAGCAGTCGTTTTTGAAATCCTCCTCGTCTATTTCCGTATCCTTTTTTTCAACGTACTTGCCCGCGTATTTCACGAACAGCCTGACGTCCCGCAGCGCCGTTTTCGTAAGCAGCGAAAGCTCGGTCGTCTGCCCGTCATATTCGCATAAAAGCGAGGCTGACGAAATATATTCGGATATCGACAAATTCTTTATTCTCTCGGTCTCGTACTCTTTGCAGTCCGTTTCGTTGAATATCCTTTTAACGTGCTTCGGCGGCTTGCCCTCGACCGTTATCTGCCCTTCAATTACGTAAAGCGTTTTTTCGGTCAAAATCAGCTTTACGTTTGCGTGACACATATTTTTGTCTAAGTCCGATTCTGCGTAGACTATAATATCCGACAGCAAAAGACCGTGTTGTGACAGCACGGCTTTAAGGTCATCTTTTATTTTTGTTATCTCTACCACGTCTTTTGCCTCTTTTTCGGAATTTTTATCATTATAACAAATTCCCGCCGAAAAGTCAACGATTTTCGGCAGGAATTTCAGCATAAACAACAATAATTCAGGCTTTAAAGTTTAGTACAATACGATTTTTCTCCGTTTTCTCTTATCTCGGCGACTGCTTTATCCATATCCGGCGCGCCGAATATGGCGGAGCCGGCGACTATTACGTTTGCGCCGACGCTTGTCACAAGGTCAACGTTCTTTGCGGAAAGTCCGCCGTCAACCTCTATATCTATGTTATATCCGCTCTCGTCAACGAGCTGTTTTGCGACCCTTGTGCTCTCGATTGCCGACGGTATGAACGACTGACCGCCGAAGCCCGGTTCTACGGACATGATAAGTATCATATCTATAAAAGGCAGATAGGGCTTAAGCACGTGCGGATCGGTCTTCGGCTTTATGGAGATCGCCGCTTTTATTCCCTTGCTTCTGATATACTGTAACGTTTCTATCTGATTGTCGCACGCCTCGTGATGTATCGTTATACCGTCAGCGCCGGCTGCGGCGAACGCGTCGATATAACGCATCGGATCGACGATCATAAGGTGTACGTCAAAAAACTGATCCGACTGCTTTCTTATACATTTATATACCGGAGCGCCGAAAGAGATGTTCGGAACGAAAATGCCGTCCATAACGTCTATGTGCAGATACTCCGCGCCCGCTTTTTTCGTTTTTTCTATATCCTCGCCGAGCCGCGAAAAATCGGCTGAAAGAATGGAAGGTGCAATTTTTATCATGATCTGTCCCCTTTGTTACGTTTGAATAACAGTATAAGACGGCAAATTTGAATTTTCAATATAAAAATGTAAACTAATATATTGAAATGTTCATTTTAACGGTGTATAATAATATAAATACTGCGCATAAGGATAGATAGCGGGCGTTATGGCATCTGAATACGATAAACAGAAATACCTCTTTCACCAGGGGACTTACTATAAAGCGTACGAGTTTTTCGGCGCGCACAGACAGACGGACAAGAGCGGCAAGGCTTATACCGTTTTCCGTACGTGGGCGCCAAACGCGGACGCGGCTTTTGTTACGGGCGATTTCAACAACTGGAGCGAAAAATGCCCGATGAAAAAGATCTCCGATAAAGGCATATGGGAGGTCAAAATACGTCTTGATTTCAACAATTCCGATAAGCTGAAATACAAATATCTCTTTATGAAAAACGGCATGCCCGTTTTCAAAGCCGATCCCTACGGCGTTTACGCCGGCACGAGGGGCGAGACGGCGACGTATTTGTACGAGCTGCCCGAATTTGCCTGGACCGACGGCGGCTGGATGAACTCGCGCAAAAACGCGATAACCGAAACGGAAACAAGACCGGCGTACACCGCGCCGATGAATATATACGAGGTGCATCTCGGCTCTTTCATGAGGAACGCAAACGGCGAATATCTCACTTACCGCGAGCTTGCGGACAGGTTGGGTCCGTACGTGAAGCGCATGGGATATACGCACGTTGAGCTGCTGCCCGTTGCGGAGCATCCGCTTGACGAGAGCTGGGGTTATCAGATCTGCGGCTTCTTTGCTCCGACGTCGCGCTTCGGTACTCCCGAGGACTTTATGTATTTCGTAAACAAGCTCCACTCCTACGGTATAGGCGTTCTGCTCGACTGGGTGCCGGCTCACTTTTCAAAGGACGAACACGGTTTAGCGGATTTTGACGGCGGTTACTGCTACGAATACCGGGGCGAGGACAGAAAAGAACATAAGATCTGGGGCACGCGCTTCTTCGACGTGGGACGCGAGGAGGTACAGTCCTTCCTCATATCAAACGCCATGTACTGGCTCGGCGAATACCATATTGACGGATTGCGCGTGGACGCGGTGGCGTCTATGCTCTACCTCGATTTTGACAGAAAGCCGGGCGAATGGACGCCCGCGCACGACGGATCGAACAAGAATTACGAGGCGATAGCGTTTTTCAAAAAGCTTAACACCGCCGTTTTTGAAAAATTCCCCGATATTTTAATGATAGCCGAGGAATCGACGGCGTGGCCTATGGTCACAAAGCCCGTATATCTGGGCGGTCTCGGCTTCAGCTTCAAGTGGAACATGGGCTTTATGAACGATATGCTCCGCTACATATCGGCCGATCCGGCTTACCGTTCCAAAATGCACGAATGTCTGACGTTTTCTTTGATGTATTCGTTTTCCGAAAACTACATACTCGCGATCTCGCACGACGAGGTCGTCCACGGCAAAAAATCGCTTCTTGACAAGAATTTCGGATCGTACGATCAGAAATTCGCGGGCTTCCGCTGCTTTCTGACGTATCTGATGTGTCACCCGGGCAAAAAGCTGTTATTCATGGGCTCGGAATACGGGCAGTTCAGGGAATGGGACTGCACCGCATCGCTTGAATGGTTCATGACCGGCTACGACAAGCACGCGGACACGCTGCGCTTCACCTCCGCACTCAATCATTTCTATCTCGACACGCCCGCTCTGTGGGAGCGCGATCTTACGTGGGAGGGCTTCAAGTGGATCAAGGTCGACGACGCGGACAGAAACGCCGCCGTGTTCTTACGTTACGGCGCGGACGGAAAGTTCGTATTATGCGCCTTCAACTTCTCCGCCGTGCAGATAGATAACTACACCGTAGGCGTACCGGAGGCCGGGCTTTACAGAGAGGCGTTTTCGACCTCCGCCTCGCGCTGTCTGCCGATACCCGCGAAGCGCGTCAGGTCCGACGGCTTTGACAACAGTATTAAGATTTCCCTGCCGCCCCTTTCGGCGTCGATATATAAATGTGAAAAACTGAAACCGTTTAAAAATTAACATAAAGGAGATCAAATCATGCTGCAAAAGAAGGAATGTGTTGCCATGCTGCTTGCCGGCGGACAGGGCAGCCGTCTGTACAACCTCACCGAGAAGAACGCGAAGCCCGCGGTGCCTTTCGGCGGCAAGTACAGGATCATTGACTTTACGCTCTCTAACTGCGTCAACTCCGGTATTGATACCGTGGGCGTTTTAACGCAGTACCAACCTTATGTTTTAAATGAATATATCGGCAGCGGTCAGCCGTGGGACCTTGACAAGACCTACGGCGGCGTCAAGATACTGCCGCCGTATCAGCGCGCAAACGGCGCGTACTGGTACAAGGGCACGGCCAACGCCATTTATCAGAATATGGGCTTTATCGACAGGTACGATCCGGATTACGTTCTTATACTGTCGGGCGACCATATATACAAAATGAATTACAACAATATGCTCAAATTCCATAAGGCGAACAACGCGGACTGCACGATAGCGGTCATAGACGTTCCGCTGTCCGAGGCGTCGAGGTTCGGTATAATGAACACGAACGGGGACGGCTCCATTTACGAATTTGAGGAAAAGCCCGCGAAGCCGAAGAGCACGAAGGCTTCCATGGGTA
Source organism: uncultured Ruminococcus sp. (assembly GCA_902797235.1). Taxonomy (GTDB): domain Bacteria; phylum Bacillota; class Clostridia; order Oscillospirales; family CAG-272; genus UBA1248. Next base: position 4,712 of record CADBSB010000158.1, read on the forward strand.
TATACATATTCAACGCCGGAATTTTGAGAAAATATCTTGAAGAGGACGACAACGATCCGTCGTCTTCAAACGATTTCGGCAAAAACGTGATACCGAAAATGCTTGCCGATGGCGCTAAGATGTACGCGTATCAGTTCACAGGCTACTGGAAGGACGTCGGAACGGTAAAGAGCCTGTGGGAGGCGAACATGGACCTCACGAGCGATGACCCCGCGCTCGATCTCCGCACGCCGGAGATGCGCATACTGTCAAGGAACTCCACGCGTCCGCCGCACTTCACCGGCGAGAACGCAAAGATAGTCAATTCTCTCGTAACGGAGGGCTGCGAGGTATACGGAACCGTAATAAATTCCGTATTATTCGGCGGCGTCAAGGTCGCCGCCGGCGCGACGGTAAAGGATTCCGTTGTTTTTGAGGAGACCGAAATAGGCGAAGGCTCGACTGTCGAATACAGCATACTCGACTGCCGCATAAAAACGGGCAAAAACTGCAAAATAGGCGAGCCGAAGGAGGCCGACAAGGGCATAGCTTTACTCGGCGCCGATATGGTGATACCGGACGGTACGGTGATAGAAGGCGGCGTTATGACGAGCAAATTTGAAAAGGAGGACAAATAAATGTCTGTAACGGGTATAATCTTTTCAAACATACACGACAACAATCTGCCCGAGCTTACGCGTATGCGTACGATGGCTTCCGTTCCGTTCGGATGCAGGTACAGATTCATTGATTTTACGCTCTCCAACATGGTCAACTCCGGTGTTACGAGCATAGGCATTATAACGCAGACGAACTACCAGTCGCTTGCCGACCACATTGGCACCGGTAAAGACTGGGATCTGGCGTCAAGAGCCGGCGGCATAAAGCTCATTTCCCCGAACATCACGGCGTTTGCACAGGACAGCAGGATAATGAACGTCACGACGAGGCTTGAATCGCTCAAATCCGCGACGGTATATATTTCAAGGCGCACGGAGGATCTCGTCGTTTTATCGGACTGCGACGTTATATGCAACGTTGACTTTTCCGATATGATAGATTTCTACGAAAAGACGAACTCCGACATAACGCTCGCCGTGAAGCGCATGAAGCTGACGGCGGACCTTGCGGAAAAGAATGTTATAATAAAATCGGACGAGGACGGCAGGGTAAGAGATCTGCTCGTTTACCCGCGCGACGTGATAGGCGAGCACGACATAAGCCTGAACATAATGGTTATGAAGCGCGAAAAGCTGCTTGACCTTATTGCGGACGCGTCGGCACACGGCTACACCTCCTTCAACACGGACGTTTTATTGAAGAATATCAATTCCTACAAGATCACGTCGTATTCGTACGAGGGATATTTCGCGTGCGTCAGCTCTCTGTCCGAATATTTTACGTGCAGCATGGAGCTGCTCGACCCCGCGGTGCGCCGCGCTCTGCTTGACGTGAAGGACAGACCGATTTATACAAAGGTGCGCAATTCCCCGCCCACGAGATATACGGAGGGCAGCTACGTCAAAAATTCACTTCTGGCAGACGGCTGCGTTATACGCGGCACGGTCGAAAACTCGATCATATTCCGCGGCGTGACGGTAGACAAGGGCGCCGTTATCAAAAACTCGATAGTAATGCAGGACGGATATATAAGCAAAAACTGCGCGCTCAACTGCGCGATACTCGACAAGAACGCCGTGCTCAAAGAGGGCAGGGTCTTGTCCGGCCATCCGACCATTCCGTTCTACGTTCCCAAAAATTCAATCATTTAAAGGCAGTTATATGAAAATACTTTACGCAGCCTCCGAGGTTTTGCCTTTTTCCTCGTCCGGCGGTCTCGGCGACGTCATGGGTTCTCTTCCCGCGTCGCTCAAAAGGCTTTATCCCGATTCAGACATAAGGGTGATTTCTCCGCTGTATTCTTCAATCAGGGACGAATACAGAAGCAAGATGAAAAAGGAATGCGAATTCCGCGTAAGATTAAGCTGGCGCGAGCAGTACTGCGCCGTGTTCAGTCTTGAAATGAACGGCGTAATCTGCTATTTCGTCGACAACGAATACTATTTCAAGCGCGGCTCTCTGTACGGCAATTACGACGACGGGGAAAGATTTGCGTTTTTCAGCATGGCGGTAATCCAGTCCATGTCCGTGCTTGATTTCTACCCGGATATTCTCCACGCAAACGACTGGCAGACGGCGTTATCCGTGATATATCTGAAAACGAAATTCTCCGTATACGAGAAATACCGCGACGTAAAGGCGGTGTTCTCAATACACAACATACTTTTCCAGGGCCAGTTCGACCACGCGATCTTAGGCGACGTGTTCGATCTCGCGCCGGGCTTGAAGCAGGTCGTCGATTACGGCGGACGCATAAACCTCATGAAGGGCGCGATAGTCTGCGCGGATTCGGTAGTCACCGTGTCGCCGCGTTACGCGGAAGAGATAAAAACGTCCGAATACGGCCACGGGCTTGAAAGCATAATGCGCCTTTACTCCTGCAAGCTGTACGGCATTTTAAACGGTATAGATTACGATTATTACGATCCGCATACGGACAAGGCGATTTATAAAAACTATACGTACAGAAGCCCGCAGAGGAAAAAGATAAATAAAACGGCGCTTCAAAAAGAGCTCGGTCTTCCGGTCGACCCGGAAATACCGATGATCTCCGTCATAAGCCGCCTTACGGACCAGAAGGGTCTCGATCTTATCGCAAACAAGGCGGACGAGTTGCTTTGTGATAACGTCCAGCTCGTCGTCCTCGGCTGCGGAGACGGTTATTACGAGGACTTTTTCAGAGGCTTGCAGCAAAGACACGGCGACAAGATGCGCGCGCTTATCATGTACGACAAGGATCTGTCGAAAAAGATATACGCGGCGTCTGATATATTCCTCATGCCGTCAAAGACGGAGCCGTGCGGTCTGTCGCAGATGATAGCGTCGCGCTACGGCGCGGTGCCGGTCGTGCGCGAGACGGGCGGGCTTTACGATTCCATACATCCGTACAGGTACGTTGACGGAAAGCATATCGGTAACGGCTTCACCTTCGCGTCCTACAACGCGCACGATATGCTGTACGTGGTACGCGAGGCGCTCGCAACGTACCGGGCGAAGGAGGAGTTCACGGAGCTTGTCGTACGCGTAATGAAGTACGATTTTTCATGGAAGGTATCGGCTGTAAAATACGCCGAATTATATAATTCACTATTCCCGAAAGGCATATAAAAATATGACAGAACCCGAAATAAAACATCAATTATGCGAAAAGCTTGACAAGTATTTCGCCACAACGCCGGACAAGGCCGTTGACGAGCAGATGTATAACGCCACGCTCATGTCCGTACGCGAGCTCTTGATGAAAAAATACAACAGCTTTGAAAAAAAGGCGTCGGACAAGAACGCAAAAAAAGTGTATTATATGTGCATGGAGTTTCTTATAGGCCCGTCGCTCAAAGCGAATTTATACAATCTCGGGCTTTACGAGCAGTATAAGAACGTGCTCGCCTCCCTCGGCTTCTCTCTCAAATCGTTCATAAACAGAGAGGCCGATCCGGGTCTCGGAAACGGCGGCCTCGGCCGTCTCGCCGCGTGCTATATGAGTTCGCTAACGTCGCAGGGCTACGCCGCGACGGGCCACTGCATCTGCTACGAATACGGTCTTTTCAGACAAAAAATCGTAGACTGCGAGCAGGCGGAGCTGCCGGATATTTGGCTTCCGACCGGTGAAACGTGGCTCGTTCCGCGTACCGACCAGGCGGTCACCGTCAAATTCGGCGGCCGCGTCGAGGAGATCTGGCGCGACGGCAGGATGTACATAGAATATCACGACGCCGACGAGGTGGAGGCCGTTCCCTACGATATGCTCATATCCGGCGCCGGCAAGGACGCCGTCAACAATCTGCGTCTGTGGCGCGCCCGCGATTTCAGAAATTTTGATATGAAGGCCTTTTCGCAGGGCAGATATTTAAAGGCGCTTGAGGACAGAACGAACGCGGAGCTCATTTCAAAAGTCCTGTACCCGTCGGACGAGCACGACGCGGGCAAGCTTCTGCGTCTCACGCAGCAGTATTTTCTCGTTTCCGCGGCTTTGCAGAACATTTTGCACGACCATCTTGAAAAGTACGGCACGGCGGACGATCTGCCGGATCACGCCGCGATACATATTAACGACACGCATCCCGCGATGTGCGTGGCGGAGCTTATGCGGCTTCTGCTCGACGAGTGCGATTACAGCTGGGAGCACGCGTGGGATATAACGACAAGAACGATGTCGTATACGAACCACACCGTTATGCCCGAGGCGCTCGAGGCGTGGCGCGAGGATCTGTTCCGTCTCAAACTGCCGCGCATATATACGATAATCTGCGAGATAAACCGCCGTTACTGCGAAAAGCTCTGGAACGAGTACACGCATGACAGAGACAGGCTCAACCGTATGTCTATAATCGGCGGCGGCTCCGTAAGGATGGCAAATCTCTCCGTCATAGGCTCGCACACGGTAAACGGCGTTTCCGCGCTCCATTCGGAGATACTTAAACAGACCGTGTTTTCCGATTTCTACGGCGTGGAGCCCGGAAAATTCACCAACGTCACAAACGGCATAGACCACAGGCGCTGGCTCCTTTATTCGAACCGCGGCCTCACCTCCCTGCTCGACGAGTGTATAGGCGAGCAGTATAAGACGAAGCCCGAGCTTTTATCCGAATTTTCAAAGTTCAGAGACGACAAAGCCGTGCTTGAAAAGCTCAATGAGATAAAGCATGAAAACAAGGTGCGTCTTGCGGAGTACGCAAAATCCGAAAAGGGCGTTATAATAAACCCGGACACGCTGTTTGACGTGCATATAAAGCGTATGCACGAGTACAAGCGCCAGCTCTTGAACGTACTGCGTATCATATCCATTTATAACGCGATACTTGAAGATCCGAATACCGATATTATCCCGCAGACATTCATATTCTCGGCAAAAGCGGCGCCCGGTTATTACCACGCAAAGCAGATAATCAAGCTGATAAACAGACTTGGCGCGGATATCGCAAAACGCCCCGAGTTCAAAGACAAACTCTCCGTGGTGTTCCTTGAAAACTACTGCGTATCGCTTGCGGAAAAGCTTATCCCGTCGGCCGAGATCTCCGAGCAGATCTCATTATCCGGCAAGGAGGCGAGCGGTACCGGCAATATGAAGCTGATGATGAACGGCGCGGTAACGATCGGCACGCTCGACGGTGCGAACGTTGAGATGCGTGAAGCTCTTGACAACAAGTCGTTTTATCTGTTCGGCCTCACCGCGAAAGAGGTCGACGAGTTATGGGCGTCCGGCTATTCCTCCGCCTCGTACTACAACAAATCGGAGATACTGCAAGGCGTTATAAAGACGCTCAACCGCGGATTTGACGGCGTTTCGTTCTCCGATTTCACGCAATATCTGCTCTACACGAAGGGCATACCCGATCCTTTCATGTGCTTTGCCGATTTTGCATCGTACAACGATACGCACAACAGGATGACAAAAGACACGAAGGACAGGATAAAATGGGCGCAGATGTCGCTTGACAATATATCCGCCTCCGGCATCTTCTCCTCCGACCGCTCCGTCAGAGAGTACGCGGACAATATCTGGCATATCAAACCCGTTTTATGAACATCTTAGGCTCCATCCCCGCGGATGAATTATCGCAGTCCGACCCGGCAGTATTCACACGATGCGGGAAAACGCTTTACCTGAACGTAAAACGCGTTTACTGCGCCTACGGCTGCAAAGCCGTTATACTGTGCGACGATACGGGCGAAACCAAAGTCGTCGGATGTGTATTCGACGGGATATGCGGCGATACCGATACGTACAAGGCTGAATTTGATTTCAAGCCCGGGTTATACTACGTAACGTTTGAATTGTCGACCGAGGACGGCGGGTATTACGTACACAGCAAGGGCGACGAGATAAACGGCGTGCTCAGAAAAAGCCTTGACGAATGCGGCAGGTTCCAGGTCCTTGTCACAACAAAATACAAAGCCGTGTCCAAAGCTTTTAAAAACGGCACGATGTACCATATTTTCGTCGACAGGTTTTATAAAAGCGGTCAATGCGGCAAACGTAGTGACGCGAAATACGTTGACGACTGGGAAAACGGAGTTCCCGAATACACGGAATACCCGGGCGAGCCGATGCCGAACAACACGTTTTTCGGCGGAGACCTGTACGGTATAACCGAAAAGCTGCCGTATATAAAAAAGCTCGGCTGCGATATAGTGTACCTTTCCCCGATATTCGAGGCTTACTCGAATCACAAGTACGACACGGGAGATTATACGAAGATCGACGCTTGCTTCGGCGGCGAGGACGCATTCGTTAAGCTCTGTGAAAAAGCGCATAAGCTTAAAATGAAGGTCATTTTGGACGGCGTTTTCAATCACACGGGCGACGACAGCGTGTATTTCAACAAATACAAAAAGTACGGCGACGGCGGCGCTTATAACGACCGCAATTCACCGTATTTCAAATGGTTCAGCTTCAACAGCTACCCGGACGATTACGCGTGCTGGTGGGGTGTTAAGGCTCTGCCAGAGCTATGCGCGGACGTGCCGGAGATACTTGACTTTTTCACGGGGGACAACGGCATTATCCGCAAATATCTGCGCCTCGGCGCGGACGGCTGGCGGCTCGACGTCGCGGACGAATTATCGGAGACGTTGCTCGACCGTATAAAGCGTTCGTCGTATGACGAAAAACGCGGCTCCATAGTTATCGGCGAGGTATGGGAGGACGCGTCAAACAAGCAGTCGTACGGCAAAAGGCGCCACTATTTCTCGCACGGCCAGCTCGATTCCGTAATGAATTATCCGTTGAAGGACGCGGTGATAGATTACGCGAAGAACGGCGGACTTGATAAATTCAGGCAGGTCGCAGTTGACGTTTACACGCATTATCCCGAAAACACGCTCGACTGTCTTATGAACTTTTTGGGCAGTCACGACACGGAACGGATAATGACCGTGCTCGGCGGAGAGCCGGCGGGCGGTCTGCCCGGCTCGGTACTGGTGAGAAAAAGGATGACGGATGAGCAGTATGAGACGGCGAGGCAAAGGTTTTACATCGCCTTTTCGCTCCTCTGCTTCTGCCCCGGTATCGTGTCAGTTTATTACGGCGACGAGGCGGGTATGCAGGGCTACCGCGACCCGTTCAACCGTATGCCGTACCCATGGGGGCGCGAGGATGAACAGATAAAAGAACGCGTAAAAAGGCTTTTATATCTGCATAAAGACATAAGCGGCAAGCTTGAATTAAAGTACGCAAAGGACGGCGTGCTTATACTTAAACGCTCCGGTTTCGTCTATATTTCAAATATGTCAAAGCAAGACGTCACGGTATATACGGGCGGCGGATATTTAGATTTCGACGGTAATGAGATCGATTATGAGCTGACGGTAAAACCGATGACATACCACATTTTACACAAAGGAAAACAAAAATGATCAGATTATACGAATACGGCGTAGAGCTTAAAAACGGCAGCTTTGTAAAATCAGAAGAAAAACAGAACAGAGAAAAAACGATAGCTTATAAAATCCTGCGCGCTCACAGCAAAAGCGGCGGCGATAAACTTAAAATAAAATTCGACGCGATGGCGTCGCACGACATAACGTACGTTGGAATAATACAGACGGCGCGCGCAACGGGCGCTTTAAAGGAATTTCCCATTCCATACGTGCTCACAAACTGCCATAACTCCTTATGCGCCGTGGGCGGCACGATAAACGAGGACGACCATAAATTCGGTCTGTCAGCGTGCGTAAAATACGGCGGCGTTTTCGTTCCCGCGCACGAATCGGTTATACACTCGTATATGCGTGAAAACTACGCGGGCTGCGGCAAAATGATAATAGGCTCGGATTCACACACGCGCTACGGCGCGCTCGGTACTCTCGCCGTCGGCGAGGGCGGTCCGGAGCTCGTAAAACAGCTCGTCGGTATGACGTACGATATAGATGCGCCGCAGGTGATAGCCGTAAAGCTGACCGGCAAGCCCGCGCCCGGCGTCGGCCCGCACGATATAGCGATTTTGCTTATAGGCGCTGTGTTCAAATCAGGATTCGTCAAAAACAAAGTGCTTGAATTCATAGGCGACGGGATCGCAAACCTGCCCGCGGAATACAGAAACGGAATAGACGTCATGACGACGGAAACGGCGTGTCTGTCATCCGTCTGGGAAACAGACACCGTTACCGAGGAATACCTCGCCATGCACAACAGAGCCGCCGATTATAAAAAGCTCTCCGCGGAGGACGGCGCGTACTACGACGGCGCGGTCGAAATAGATCTGTCAAAGGCGGAGCCGATGATAGCCGTTCCGTTCCATCCGTCAAACGCGTACACGATACGCGAATTCAACGAAAACGCGGCAGATATACTGCATACCGCGGAGATTTACGCGAAGGATAATCTGGGCGCGTCGAATTTCTGCATTTCAAAGAAGATAAAGGACGGACGTCTGATCGTAGATCAGGGCGTTATCGCGGGCTGTGCCGGCGGTACGTTTGACAATCTGTGCGCCGCCGCCGATATTTTAGACGGTCACGGCACCGGCTGCGGTGAATTCGCGCTCTCCGCGTACCCCGCAAGCCAGCCGGCGTACTTACAGCTTATCAGAAACGGCGCGGCGGCAAAGCTCATGTCGGCGGGCGTAACGCTGCGCACGGCGTTCTGCGGTCCGTGCTTCGGCGCGGGCGACGTGCCGTCGAACGATTCGCTCTCGATCCGCCATTCAACGCGCAACTTCCCGAACCGCGAGGGCAGCAAGCCCGGCAACGGCCAGTTCGCGGCGGTCGCGCTCATGGACGCAAGGAGCATCGCGGCGACTGCGAGAAACAACGGAAAACTCACCGCAGCGACGGAGCTCGATATCAAATACAACAAATACGAATACAAATACGACGATACGCCGTACAAAAACCGCGTTTACTACGGCTACGGCAAAGCGCAGCCCGACGCGGAGCTCAAATACGGTCCCGGCATCGCCGACTGGCCGAAGATACCGCCATTATCGGACGACGTCCTGCTTGAGGTCGCGGCGTACATCACCGACCCGGTTACGACGACGGACGAGTTAATCCCGTCCGGCGAGACTTCTTCCTACCGTTCAAATCCGTATAAGCTCTCCGAATTCACGCTTTCGCGCAAGGTGCCGGAATACGTCGGACTTGCAAAGCGTATAAGAGGCATTGAAGAAAAGCGCGTTAAAGGCGACGACGTTTTCGGTGAGGAATACAAATTCGTATCGGACGCGCTCGGATATAAGCCCGATAAGGACAAAACGCAGATCGGCTCCGTGGTATGCTCTCTCTGCCCCGGCGACGGCTCGGCGCGCGAGCAGGCGGCGTCATGCCAGCGCGTGCTCGGAGGTCTCGCCAACGTCTGCGTCGACTACGCGACGAAAAGGTACAGAAGCAACCTCATCAACTGGGGCATGCTGCCGCTGAGGTACGGAACGGACGAGGTACCCGCGCTCGAGGCGGGCGACGTGATATACGTAAAAGGCGCCGCCGACGCGATAAGGAATAAAATATCCGATATTAACGGAATAATTATATATAAAGACGGTAAAACCAAAGAGCTTCCGCTGAAGCTCCCGCCGCTGACCGACGAGGAGCGTGAGATAATACTCTCCGGCTGTCTTATAAACAGCTGCGGAAAAGATAAATAAAAAGGACTTACTATGAAAGAAAACG
>CADBSB010000159.1 GCA_902797235.1 uncultured Ruminococcus sp.
GAATACGCCGGTATTCCAATGACGACAAACCGAAAAGAGCCGAAATAGCGCCGTTTGAGCGGGTTCGGATAACTCTTGTTACCCTATCAACGCGGAAAAGTCAGATTTTCCGCGTTTGATTTTTTTAGGTAATATTTATCTTATTTTCATATAAACATCATATTACCGTGTTATCATATAATTGCGAAAGGAGTATGCGTATGAAAAAGTATTTATGGGCAGTCATATACGGAGTTATACTGACCGCTTTTACCGTCTACGCGACACTCGACACGTTTGTGATAACGCGCGTATACGAAACGCCCGTCCAACCCGTGACGGATACGACAGCCGCGTCAAACACAAAAACGGACGACAGCACGTCAGAGGAAACGACGGAAAAAGCCGGTACAACGGAGGAGCAAACGACAAATAAGCAGACGGAGGAGGAAACGACGACTGCGGCGCCGGTCACAGAGCCCGTTATAACGGACAACAGTTACGACGACGGGAATATAAAAATAGAGATAAAAGAATACAGATACTTTGATACTACGGTCTACGTCGCGGACGTGATCTTATCGTCGGCGGATTATCTTAAAACCGCGCTTGCAAGAAATTCGTACGGTAAAAACGTGACGGCGAAAACGTCCGAAATAGCAAAGAGCGCCGGCGCGATACTTGCGATAAACGGCGACTATTACGGCGCCAGGGAAAGCGGCTACGTTATAAGAAACGGAGTGCTTTACAGAAACAAATCGCGCTCGAACACCGATATTCTCATTATATACGACGACGGAGATATGGCGGTAATGTCAAGCGGCGATATTACAGCGGAGCAGCTGCTTGCCGACGGTGCGGCGAACGTTTTCTCCTTCGGTCCGGGGCTGCTCGATAACGGGCAGATAATCGTGTCGGAGGGGTACGAGGTAAGCGTGGCTATGGCGAGCAACCCGAGGACGGCGATCGGTATGATAGATGAATTACACTACGTTTTCATCGTATCGGACGGAAGAACTAACGAAAGCAGGGGTCTCAGCTTATACGAGCTTGCGTGCTTTATGCAGGATCTCGGCGTCACGGTGGGCTATAATCTCGACGGCGGAGGATCGTCCACGATGGTTTTCAACGGCGAGGTGATAAACAACCCGACGACGAACGGAAGAAGAATAACGGAAAGGAGCGTGTCAGACATTGTCTTCATCGGCTACTAAAAAAAGAGCGGCAAAGACCGCCGCGGTTTATCTTGTTGTCGCGCTTTTATGCGCGATATTCGGCACGGTGTACGAGCTTTTCAGCTTCGGCGTTTTCTCTATGTTCATGATATTCTGCTTTATGCCGCCTCTGATACTCGGCAGTCTGCCGTTTTTCGCGATATACCTGTTCGGTAAAGGAATGCCTTGCAGGCTTGCGTTCAATCTTTACAACTCCGGTATAGCCACGATAACCGTCGGCTTCATATTCCGCGGGGTGATCGAAATATACGGTACGACGAACAGATTATCGCATATTTACAGCTTATCCGGCGCTTTATTCGTCGCCGCTTCGCTTATCGTATATATAATTGATATAACAAGAAACAAAAAAACTATTGAAAAACAAAGTTAACTATGGTATAATAAAGAAAACGGAGGGCTGTGATATGGATTATAACGAGCTTACTGTCAAACTCAGGGCGATGATCGACGGCGTGCCGCATATGATCGCAAATCTATCTAATGCGTCCGCGCTTTTATATAATACCTTACCCGATATAAACTGGGCGGGATTTTATCTGTATGAGGGCGGAAAGCTCGTTCTCGGTCCGTTTCAGGGCAAGCCCGCGTGTATCGAGATAGAGCTCGGGCGCGGAGTTTGCGGTACCGCTGCGTATAAGGACGAGTTACAACTCGTTTACGACGTACACGAATTCCCCGGGCATATAGCGTGCGACCCCGATTCAAGATCGGAGATAGTCATACCGATACACAAAAACGGTGAGATCTTCGGCGTGCTCGATATAGATTCGCAGTATAAAAACAGATTTGACGAAGACGACGCGGAGGGTCTTTCGGCGTTTGTAAAAGAGCTTGAGAGGATAATATGAAAAACGCGTATTTTGCGGGCGGTTGTTTCTGGTGCGTTACGCCCGTTTTTGCGGAGCTGCCGGGTGTTATATCCGTAACAAGCGGCTACTGCGGCGGCGACGAGGCCGATCCGAGCTATGAAGACGTAAAAGCGCAGATAACCGGGCACAGAGAGACGGTAAAAATAGAGTATGACGAAGAAAAAATATCATACGACGCTCTTCTGGACGTGTTTTTTGATAACGTCGATATAACGGACGGCGGCGGGCAGTTTATAGACAGAGGCCGATCCTACACGCTTGCGGTATATTATTCAAGCGACGAGGAAAAACAGGCGGCGCTGAACAAAATAAACGCGCTCGGCTGCGCCGGCACCGTCGCGCTTGAAGAATATAAGAAATTCTATGACGCGGAAGAATATCATCAGAATTTTTATTTAAAAGAACCGGAAAAATTCAAAGAGGAAATTATATTGTCAGGGAGGGTTAAAAAATGACGCTATACGATGCGATGCTCGAGCGCCACAGCGTACGGCAGTATACGGACAAAAAGATAGAGCCCGAAAAAATCGAAATACTGAAAAACAAAATAGATGAAATAAACAAAAAATCGGGGCTTTATATAAGCCTTTGCACGGAAGAACCGGAGGCGTTTCAGGCGAACAAACCGAGCTACGGTTCTTTTTCCGGGTGTAAAAACTATTTCGTGCTTGCCGCCGGCAAGGGGCGCGACGAGGATATAGGTTATTACGGCGAGGAGCTTGTTCTGCTCAGTCAGACGCTCGGGCTGAACACCTGCTGGGTGGCGCTCACGTTTGAGAAAAACAAGGTGCCGGTAAAGCTTTCGGAGAATGAAAAGATATACGACGTGATAGCGCTCGGCTACGGCAAAACTCAGGGCGTTGTGCATAAAAGCAAGCCGCTTGACAAGCTGTACCGCGCAAAGGGCGACGCGCCGGAATGGTTTATGCGCGGAATGGAGGCGGCGGCGCTCGCACCGACGGCGATAAACCAGCAGCGTTTTATAATAAGCTATGAGGACGGCAAGGTCGGTGCGAAAGCCCTGCTCGGACCGTGTTCAAAGACCGATCTCGGGATAGTAAAATACCATTTCGAACTCGGCGCCGGATCTGAAAATATTATATGGAAGGACAGATAAATGGAGAGCGTATTCAAGTTTTTAAAGGACGCGGGAACGTATTTTCTCGCAACGGACGACGACGGACAGCCGAGAGTAAGGCCTTTCGGCACAGTCAACGTTTTTGACGGCAAGCTGTATATACAGACCGGCAAGAAAAAGAACGTGTCAAAACAGCTTCACAAAAATCCGAAGGCGGAGATATGCGCGTTCAAGGACGACAAAACTCTGCGCATAACGTGCGAACTTATTGAGGATCCGCGTACTGAAGCAAAGAAATCGATACTCGACGCATATCCGTACTTACGCGGTATGTACGACGAAAACGACGGCAACACGGAAGTATTTTATATGAAAAACGCGACGGCGGTCTTCTCTTCCTTTACGGAGCCGCCTAAGGAGATCAAATTCTAATGGCTGAGTTCAAGGTCACCGGTATGTCGTGCGCCGCTTGCAGCGCACGGGTCGAAAAAGCGGTCTCCGCCGTTGACGGCGTTACGGAATGTAACGTAAATTTGCTTAACGGCAGCATGACGGTAAAGGGCGACGTTTCTTCATACGCCGTTATTTCCGCGGTAAAAAAAGCCGGTTACGGCGCGTATGAGGCGGGAAAGCGCGATATAAAGGACGAGCCGGAAGGTGAAAGCGAGACAAAAAAGCTGCTCAAACGGTTTATAATATCGCTTATCATACTTTTGCCTTTGATGTACGTATCCATGGGGCACATGATGCTCGGGCTCCCTCTGCCGCCGTTTTTTGAAGGCAATCACGTTGCGGTCGGGCTTATACAGCTGATCCTTTCCGCCGCCGTGATGGTGGTAAACCGGAGATTTTTCGTCTCCGGCGTATCTTCTCTCTTTCACGGCGCGCCGAATATGGATACGCTCGTATCACTCGGCTCCGGCGCATCGTTCATTTACAGCACTGTTATGCTTTTTATAATGACGGACGCGCAGATGAAGGGCGATTCGCAATCGGTCATGAACTGTATGAACGAGCTTTATTTTGAAGGCGCGGCGATGATACTCGTGCTCATAACCTTGGGCAAAACGCTCGAGGCTTATTCAAAGGGTAAGACGACGAACGCGCTCAAAGGTCTGTCAAAGCTGATGCCGGACACCGCGCACGTGATACGCGACGGACAGGAGCTGATGGTCAACGCTTCGGAATTAAAAACAGGCGACGTCTTCGTTGTTTACCCGGGTGAAAAGATCCCGACGGACGGCGTGATAATTGACGGTCACTGCTCCGTCGACGAATCGTCGCTGACAGGCGAGAGCGTTCCGGTCGACAAAACGGCAAACGACAGCGTCAGCGGCGCGACGATAAACAAGTCCGGTCACGTAAAATGCCGCGCGACGGCGGTCGGCGAGGATACGGCGCTGTCGCGTATAATCAAGGCCGTATCGGACGCGTCGTCATCAAAAGCGCCTATCGCGAAGACCGCGGACAAGGTATCCGGGATTTTCGTCCCCGCGGTCATGACTATCGCTTTTATTACGATCGTTATCTGGCTTATTATCGGTCAGAGCTTCGGTTACGCGCTTGCACGCGGTATATCCGTGCTCGTTATCAGCTGTCCGTGCGCGCTCGGGCTTGCGACGCCGGTCGCCGTGATGGTCGGCTGCGGTGTCGGCGCTAAAAACAAGATACTGTTCAAGACCGCCGCGTCGCTTGAAGAGACGGGCAAGGTAAAAGCCGTTGTGTTTGACAAGACGGGCACGCTTACAAAGGGTCAGCCGTCTGTCGTGGACGTATTACCGTATGGCATAGATGAGATAACGCTTATCAAAGCCGCCGCGTCCGTTGAGAGTAAGAGCGAGCACCCGTTTGCCTACGCGATAACAGAATACGCGAAAGCAAACGGCATCGGATATGAAGAATGTTCGGACTTTGAAAACGCCGCGGGCAGAGGGCTTTACGGCATAGTTGACGGCAAGGCGGTCTACGGCGGAAATTTAAAATATATAAGCGAGATCTGTGATATACCTGATGAATTTGTTCAAAAAGGTGTACAGCTCGCGGATGGCGGCAAAACGCCGCTGTATTTCGCGTACGACGGAAAATTCGCGGGCATAATAGCCGCCGCCGACACCGTTAAGGAAGACAGCGCAAATGCCGTGGCGGAGCTTAACGGTATGAACGTTTCCGTTACGCTTCTTACGGGTGATAATGAGCGCACCGCGAAAGCCGTTGCAAAGCTGCTCGGCATCAAAAACGTGATAGCGGGCGTGCTCCCGACGGATAAGGAACGGATAATAAGACAGCTGAGCGAAAAGCAAAAGACCGCCATGGTAGGCGACGGGATAAACGACGCGCCGGCTCTGACAGCGGCAAGCACGGGCATAGCGATAGGCGCGGGCACGGATATTGCGATAGATTCCGCGGACGTCGTGCTTACGAGAAGCTCCGCGGCGGACGTCGCCACGGCGCTCAGGCTGAGCCGTAAAACGCTGTTGAATATATACGAAAATCTTTTCTGGGCGTTCTTTTATAACGCCGTATGTATACCCGTCGCGGCGGGAGCCTTCGTCGGTCTCGGGCTGACGCTCAACCCGATGATCGCGTCCGCGGCTATGGGCTTGTCGAGCTTTTGCGTCGTTATGAACGCGCTGCGGCTCAATCTTTTCAAAGTAAAAAAACCGGAAATTATGGAAAACAAGGAGATAGAAATGAAAAAGACCGTTAAAATAGAGGGCATGATGTGCCCGCATTGTGAAAACAGAGTAAAACAGACGCTCGAGGCGCTTGACGGCGTGACGGTCGCCGAGGTGAGCCACGAAAAAGGCA
>CADBSB010000160.1 GCA_902797235.1 uncultured Ruminococcus sp.
GAGGCCGGAAGTTCAAATCTTCTCACTCCGACCAGCAAAAAACGCGTATTTATGCATTTGTTCTGCATTTATACGCGTTTTCTTTTGCCATACTCCGTTTTGTGTATATTATTCAAATTACTGTATTTTCGCTACCGCAAACAGGCTGATACGTTTATACTGTCATTAAAGAAAAAGGAGGACCCGATCATGTCTTACATGATGAATTTGAAAATCAAACGTACCCTTTGCGCCGTATTGGCGTCCTTGATGCTGTCTTTCTCTCTTACCGCCTGCACACCGAACGAAAAAAACAACGAAACCGCGTCGACTGATCCTGCCGCCGTTACGGACACTCTGCCCGAGGTCACCGCCGGTGAGACAACAGAGGTCGAGACCGATCACGACGATCCGGCTCTCAAACCGGATCATCTTACGATCGGCGGTGTGGATATTTCCGAATATACCGTTGTGATCCCGGCATCTCCCGGAAGCTACGATCAGCTTGCCGCGGATTTTCTGGTCCGCTTCATAGGCGAGGCAACGGGCGTGACGGTCAGGCAAACCACCGACGCCGAAGCTGCCGGTCATATGATCCTGGTCGGCGCCACCGCCTACGATACCGATGCTGTCAAGTCCGCCCGCTCCGAGATCAAAAACGACGGATACGCCATGCTTGTGGACGGCGGAAACCTGTACGTAACGGGTGCTTTGGACCGCGGTACGCTTTTCGGTGTATACGATTTTCTTGAAAAATACCTGGGCGTGCGGATGTACGGCGGCGTAACGTACCCCGAAAAGCAGGAAATGTACGAGATCAAGGAGAAGCTGCGTGTGGATATCCCCGCAGATCTGCGTACGGTGTATTATTCCCCCGTCGCATTCCGCAAGACAAGCTGGACGGCTGTTAACGACGGCTGGGCCTGTTTTCCCTTCTGGAATTGCTATAATTCCAGCGAGTTCAAGTTTGCCGCCGGTGCGGTCCATACCATCGCGCATCTTGCAGAAACGGGCGGAGACCTGAGCCCCAATCCCTGTCTGACGGATGAGAATATCTACCGGACCGTTTTGAAAAACGTTCGCCTGGAACTGGAAAAATACCCCGGCGCACAGTATGTGAATATTTCCCAGACCGACGGTACCTCTCACGGATGTCAGTGCAAAAACTGTTTGGCGATCGAGGCGGAAGAGGGGAGCCCCTCCGGGCCGTGGATCCGTTTTGTCAACCGCATTGCAAACGATATAAAAGAGGATTATCCGAACGTCCTGGTGGAGACTTTGGCGTACACCTTTACCGAAAAGCCTCCCAAAGTCACCAAACCCGCCGAGAACGTGGCAGTATGTCTATGTACCAGCAGCTGCTGCTTTGTCCACGCCATCGACGATCCCGATTGTCCGCGCAACGCGACGTTTGCGGGTTACGTCAAGGATTGGTCGGAAATCTGCGATCATCTGAGGATATGGACGTATTCCGGCAATTTTCAGGCAACAGATAACGGCGATAAGAACGGCTTTGCTCCGAATTTCCGTGTGATCCGACAGAACGTCAAGTATTTCGTCGATCACAACGTGACAGCCGTCTACGTGGAAGGTCAACAGCACACCGCGGACCGGCAGTCCACCGCGATGGGCGAGCTGCGCGCGTATCTGTGGGGCAGGGTGTTGTGGAATCCCGACATGACCGAGGAAGAGTTTATTGCGTACACAAACGATTTCATGAACTACTACTACGGTGACGCCGGTCCTCTTCTTCTGAAATACGTGGATACCGTATACGGGGATATGCTGGATAACAGAAAATACAACAAGCTTATGGAAGGACACTCCTACGTGATCTGCGAATACGGCCGGTTCTTCCGCATTTACGACACCGAGGGAAACTGCACGACCGCCTATATGGATAAACTGGCGGATATATGGAACGAGATCTATGCGCTTGATACCTTGACAGACGTCCAAAAGTATCACGTGGACTGCGCCGCCGTTCAATTCTACGATATCGCAGCAAGCGTATACAGTACCATCGCAAGCAAAACGCGCGATTCCGACGACAGACAAAAAGTCCGCGATTATAAAGCCAAACTGCGTGACGCCAGGGAAAGAACCGGATTGTAAGCGACGATTCAGTTGTGAAGATAATAACGGTATAATCAACGTATCATATAATACTTTTCACTTTGATCATGGCGCGCGGTCTGAAAAGACCGCGCGCCGCAAAACAGCACCGCATATTTTGCATAAACGCAGGATATGCGGTGTTTTATCCGTACCGCGGTAAATATCGTCGCAATTACTAATAATAGCTGATAACGGAATAAATTTTTTAAATATTATTGACAAATATAAATATAGATGTTATAATACAAACAGTATACATAGTTTATAATTGAAAATATTAAACGCTGTGAGGACTGTATGAACCTTCTTAATATGAAATACGCGATCGCGATCGCCGAAACGAAGTCGCTGAACAAGGCGGCGGAAAAGCTTTATATCGGTCAGCCCGCGCTCAGCCGTTCCATAAAGGAGCTTGAAGCAAATCTCGGCACCTCACTTTTTGAGCGCAGCGTAAAGGGAATGACGCTTACGCCGGACGGCGAAAAATTCATCCGCTACGCCAGGGTCATTTTAAACAAGGTCGACGAGATAGAGGAGATGTTCAAGACCGAAACGGACAGCAAGATACGTTTTTCGATCTGCGTCCCGAGGGTCAGCTATATCTGCGACGCGTTCGTCAATTTTACGCGCCACTTAAAAAACGACGGCAGTATCGAGATATTTTACCAGGAAACGAACGCGATGCGCGCGGTGAAGAATATTCAGAACGACGACTATAAGCTCGGCGTCGTCCGCTTTGCGGAAAGCTACGCGAAGTATTATGACGATATGTTCAGCGAAAAATCGCTCGAAAGCCGGATAATCACGCGCTTCAAATACGTTCTTATAATGAGCCGTCATTCTCCCTTGGCGAAGCTCGATCAGATAACCTTTGAAGATCTCAGCGACTATATCGAGATCGCGCACGCGGATCCCTACGTTCCTTCTCTTCCCGTTTCGGAGGTCATAAAAGAGGAGCTCGTGGAAAACTGCAAGAGACGCATATTCGTATTCGAGCGCGCCTCGCAGTTTGAGCTTTTGTCCGAAAACGTCGATACCTTTATGTGGGTCTCGCCCGTACAGAAGTCCTTACTTGAAAAATTCGACCTTGTTCAAAGGTACTGCATAGACAACAACCGCGAGTATAACGACGTGCTCATATACCGCGACGATTACAGATTATCACAGCTTGACAATATGTTTATAGAGGAGCTCGTATACTCAAAACGCATCAACCTTGACAGCGCTATAATAAAGTAACTTTCCGATTTTTCATATCGGTTATCAGAAATACTCATTATATAAACCGAAAAAAGCAGGCGCATTTTACAAAAAACGCAGGTTTTTCCCGTGCTTTTTTTGCGCTTTTGACGGACGCCTGTAAGTTCTGTGCAAATAAAAACGCAGGCGTTTCATGAAAGTGATACCCGTGTTTCATTTTAGGCAATTTACAAAAAGGAATATACGTGTTATTATATACACGTGAAATAAATATCAGAGGAAAGGAAACGTACATGAACGAAAACTTTGATTACAGCGTAGTGGAATCCATATTACACGAACATCAGTGCAGCGACAAGGCGATAATCGCGATACTGCAGGACGTTCAGGAACACTACCACTACCTGCCTATGGAATTATTTCCGTACATGGCAAAAAAACTTAAAGTAAGCGAGGCGCGCATTTACAGCGTGGCGACCTTTTACGAAAATTTCTCACTTGAACCCAAAGGCAAATACGTTATCAAGGTATGCGACGGTACCGCGTGCCACGTAAGAAAATCGATACCGATACTCGACAGGCTCCGCGCGGAGCTCGGACTTTCCGAGAAGAAAAAGACGACCGACGATCTTCTGTTCACGGTGGAGACCGTTTCGTGCCTCGGCGCCTGCGGCCTTGCCCCGGTAATGACGGTAAACGACAAGGTACACCCCGCCATGACGCCGGAAAAAGCGTCCGCTCTCATTAAACAACTGATAGAGGAGGAGAAAAACAATGCTTCTGAATAGGCAGGAATTTCTTTCCTACAAGGAAAAAGCCGCAAAAGCGTACGAAATGCAGCAAAGAAAGATCATCGTCTGCTGCGGTACGGGCTGCGTCGCGGGCGGATCGCTCGACGTTTACGCAAAGCTCAAAGAGCTTATGGAGGCGCAGGGCATCAACGTTGAGGTAACGCTTGAAAGCGAGCCTCATTCCGACAACGTCGGACTTAAAAAGAGCGGCTGCCACGGCTTCTGCGAAATGGGACCGCTCGTAAGGATCGAGCCGCACGGCTGGCTTTACACCAAAGTACACGTTGAGGACTGAGAGGAGATAGTCGAAAAGACGATCAAGAACGGCGAATTCATCGACAGACTTGCATACAAGATAAACGGCGAGACATACAAAGAGCAGGAAGAGATCCCGTTCTACAAAAGACAGAAACGTATAGTCCTCGATCTCTGCGGAAAGATCGACGCCGATTCGATCGGCGAATACATCGCAGTCGGCGGTTACACCGCCGCGGTCAAAGCGATGTTCGAGATGAGCGGCGAGGAGATAGTCGACGAGGTCAAAAAATCCGGTATCCGCGGCAGAGGCGGCGCGGGATTCCCGACCGGCATCAAGTGGGATACGGTGAGAAAGACCGAATCAGATAAAAAATACGTCGTCTGCAACGGCGACGAGGGCGACCCCGGCGCGTTTATGGACAGAAGCATCATGGAAGGCGCTCCGCACAGAGTGCTTGAAGGCATGATAATAGCCGGTATAGCCTGCGGCGCGGATGAAGGCTACATATACGTGCGCGCGGAATATCCGCTTGCCGTAACAAGGCTCAAAAACGCGATCAGACAGGCCGAGGGGCTCGGAATGCTCGGCGATAACATACTCGGCTCCGGCTTCTCGTTCAGGATACACATAAACAGAGGCGCAGGCGCGTTCGTCTGCGGCGAGGAAACGGCGCTTATCAACTCGATCGAAGGTCAGCGCGGCTTCCCGAGAGTAAGACCGCCTCTGACTGTTATAAAAGGACTTTTCGGCAAGCCCACCGTTCCGAACAACGTTGAGACTTACGCAAACATCCCGAACATCATAAACAACGGCGGTGAGTGGTACGCCGGCATAGGCACGCCGAACAGCCCCGGTACAAAGGCTTTCGCGCTTACCGGCAACATCAACAACACCGGTCTTATAGAAGTTCCCATGGGAACGACGCTCCGCGAGATAATATTCGACATAGGCGGAGGAATGAAGAACGGCGGGCAGTTCAAGGCCGTTCAGATAGGCGGACCTTCGGGCGCCTGCCTTACGAAAGAGCATCTCGATCTTCCGCTCGACTTCGACAATCTGAAAAAGGTCGGCGCGATGGTCGGCTCAGGCGGCTTAGTCGTCGTTGACGAGCACACCTGTATGGTCGAATTTGCAAGATTCTTCATGCACTTCACGCAGAACGAATCCTGCGGCAAATGCGTACCCTGCCGCGAGGGCACGAAGCGTATGCTCCAGATACTCGAGCGTATCGTAGCGGGCGAGGGCAGAGACGGAGATATAGAGCTGTTGCTCGAGCTTGCGGACACGATCTGCAACACCGCGTTATGCGGCCTCGGCAAGACGGCGCCTAACCCCGTTATCAGTACGATAAAGAATTTCAGATCCGAATACGAGGCTCATATATACGATAAGAAGTGCCCGGCGGGCGCGTGCAGCAAGCTGAAGACGATCTCGATAGATCCTTCGCTCTGCAAGGGCTGCTCCAAGTGCGCGCGTCAGTGCCCCGTAAACGCGATAAGCGGCAAGATCAAAGAGCCGTTCAGTATAGACCTTTCAAAGTGCATAAGATGCGGAAGCTGCGTATCTGCATGCCCGTTCAAAGCGATCAAGGAGGGATAAAAATGACACAGAAACAGTATATGACCGTTGACGGTATACCCGTAGAGATCAACGGTGAGAAAAATCTGCTTGAAATAGTCAGAAAGCTCGGCATAAAGATGCCCACGTTCTGCTATCACTCCGAGCTTTCGGTCTACGGCGCCTGCCGTATGTGCATGGTCGAAAACGAAAGGGGCGGTCTTGACGCGGCTTGCTCCACGCCTCCGAGACCCGGCATGGAAATAAAGACCAATACGGAAAGACTCCGCCGTTACCGCAAAAACATACTTGAGCTGCTTTTGGCAAACCACTGCCGCGACTGCACGACGTGCGAGAGCAATACGCAGTGCAAACTTCAGGACCTTGCGATGACCTTCAATATAGAGGGCGTAAGATTCCCGAACAGCGCGAGATCCACCGTAAACGACGACAAGTCCTCCGTCTGCATCACACGCGACGCCGGAAAGTGCATACTCTGCGGCGACTGCGTCAGGATGTGCAACGAAACGCAGCACGTCGGCGCTATCGACTTTGCGTTCAGAGGCTCGAAAATGACGATAAGCACGGCTTTCGGAAAGCCGATCGCGGAATCGCCCTGCGTCGGCTGCGGTCAGTGCGCGGCGGTCTGCCCGACA
>CADBSB010000161.1 GCA_902797235.1 uncultured Ruminococcus sp.
GTTGGGGAAGGTGGCACGCGTAAAGGGGTTCCCCGCGTGACATGGCCGCGCGGGGGTTCTCGCAAGCGTGACGGATGAGGCGAACACCGCTTGATCAATCTAAAATTTCAAAGAAAAAGGCTGCCTGATCACCTGAATCAACACAGGGATCAAACAGCCTTCTTTTTTTACGGTATCAAATACCGTTCTGGCGTTTTGTTATCTGGTCTTTATAGAGTTTTCGTAACTCTCGATCATCTTTTTGACCATCTGTCCGCCGACTGAGCCGGCCTGTCTGGACGTAAGATCGCCGTTGTAGCCGTTCTTAAGATTTACACCGACTTCGCTGGCCGCTTCCATTTTGAAACGGTTGAGAGCGTCTTTCGCATCGGGTACTACGTGCTTTGCCATAGTATTATTCATTCCTTTCAAATTCTTATATAAAGCGTTCCCGTATCCGGTCACGCGTGACTGAGCCTTTTTTCGGCTCCGATTCTATTATGTGCAAAAGACGCTTTAATATTAAAGGTAATTTTTGTTATTTCAAAAACAAAACAGAAAGGCGTGTATTTCCTTTCTGTTTATATTATTATACGTTTTCAAGAACTTCGGGCTTGCACAGCGAGGCGGACATTACGGCTTTGATGGTGTGGAAGCGGTTTTCGGCTTCGTCGAAGACGACGGACGCGGGGCTCTCGAAAACCTCGTCTGTGACCTCCATGCAGTTTATACCGTACTTATCGTATATCTTTTGTCCGATAGTCGTTTTAAGATCGTGGAACGCCGGGAGGCAGTGCATGAAAATGCAGTTTTCGCCGGCGGACTTCATCAGATCGGCTGTCACTCTGTACGGCGTCAGATCCTTTATACGCTTCGCCCAGACGTCGTCCGGCTCGCCCATTGATACCCAGACGTCCGTGTAAATGACGTCCGCGTCCTCGACCGCTATATACGGCTCTGTGATGAACGATATTTCAGCGCCTGTTTTTTCGGCTTCCGCTTTACAAATATCGACGAGCTTTTTATCGGGAAAATACGCGTCAGGCGCGCACGCGACGAATTTCATTCCGAGCTTTGCGCATCCGACCATAAGCGAATTGCCCATGTTATACCGCGCGTCGCCCATGTAGACGAGCTTTTTGCCTTTCAGCTCACCGAATTTTTCCTTGATCGTGAGCATATCCGCCAAAATCTGCGTGGGGTGGAATTCGTTAGTCAATCCGTTCCAGACCGGAACGCCGGCGTATTTTGCGAGCTCCTCGACTATATCCTGCCCGAATCCGCGGTATTCTATACCGTCGAACATCCGCCCGAGCACTCGCGCGGTGTCCTTTATGCTTTCCTTTTTGCCGATCTGCGAGCCGTCGGGCGACAGATAAACGGGGTGTATTCCGAGGTCGTTTGCCGCGACCTCAAACGCGCAGCGCGTACGCGTGCTCGTCTTTTCAAAAATCAGCGCAACGCTCTTGCCCTCGCAGAGCTTGTGCGGGATTCCCGCCTTTTTCAGCGACTTGAATTTTCCCGAGAGGTTTAAGAGATAATTTATCTCCTCCGGCGTAAAATCAAGCAGTTTGAGAAAGCTTTTTTTATATAAATTCATTTTATTGCCTCTTTTACGTATTTTATCTGCGATTCAACGGACTGCACCGACGTTCCGCCGTAGCTGTTCCGGCGTTCTACGCAGTTTTGCAGATCTATCGCGTCGTAAACGACGTTATCGATCATATCGCATACACTCTTGTATTCGTCAAGCGTAAGCTCTTCAAGCGTTTTGTTCGATTTTATGCAGTACGAAACTATCTGACCTGAAATCTTATAAGCGGAGCGGAAGGGAAGACCCTTGCCGACAAGATAATCCGCCAGGTCCGTCGCGTTGATAAAGCCCTTCTGCGCGGCTTTTTTCATGTTTTCCGTCTTCGCCTTCATCGTCTTTATCATCCCGGCGTAGACGTCAAGGCACGCGACGACCGTGTCGACCGCGTCGAAAACGGGCTCCTTGTCTTCCTGCATATCCTTGTTGTACGCGAGCGGCAGTCCCTTCATGACGGTCAGAAGCGTCATAAGATCGCCGTAAACGCGCCCGGTCTTGCCGCGGACAAGCTCCGCCATATCGGGATTTTTCTTCTGCGGCATGATCGAACTTCCTGTCGTATAGCTGTCCGACAGCTCGATGAATCCGAATTCCCAGCTTGACCAGAGGATGATCTCCTCCGACAAACGCGAGATGTGCATCATAAGCGTGGAGAGGGCGGAGAGGAGCTCTATCGAAAAATCGCGGTCGGAAACGCCGTCAAGCGAGTTTTTGCATACGTCCGAGAATCCCAGAATATCCGCTTCGAGCTTCCTGTCCGTATCGTACGTCGTTCCGGCAAGCGCGCAGCAGCCGATGGGCGACACGTCGATGCGCTTTTTGCAGTCATTCAACCGGTCAATGTCGCGGAGCAGCATCATGCAGTACGCCATAAGGTAGTGACCGAACGTGACGGGCTGCGCGCGCTGCAGGTGCGTGTAGCCCGGCATTATCGCGTCTTTATATTCGTCCGCTTTGTCGGAAAGCGCCGCGACGAGCGTCTTTATTTTGCCGATTATAACGTCGCTCTGAGTTTTCGTCCACATACGTATATCGAGGGCGACCTGGTCGTTTCTGCTGCGTGCCGTGTGCAGTTTTTTTCCGGTATCGCCTATGCGCTCCGTCAAGACCTGCTCAACGAACATATGGATGTCCTCGCAGTTCGGGTCGGGCTTAAGCGCGCCGCTTTTCATATCGTCGAGTATCCCGCAAAGGCCGTCGACTATAAGCTCGGCTTCCTCGGTCGAAATAATATTTTTGTGGGCAAGCATCTGGGCGTGCGCTATACTGCCAGTTATGTCCTCATTAAACATACGGGAATCAAAGCTTATTGACGAGTTGAAATCGTCCGCGATCTTATCAGTTACGCCGTCCGTGCGGCCTGCCCACATTTTACTCATTTTTATCCTCTTTTATTTATTCTTATATTTTACCTGCGCCTGTACTTTTGTCGGAAGACCGAACAGGTTGATGAAGCCCGTCGCGTCAGCCTGGTTGTAAACGTTGTCCTCGCCGAACGTCGCAAGCTCCTCGGAGTAGAGCGCGTTCTCGGACCATACGCCGGCCTTGATTATGTTGCCCTTGTAGAGCTTAAGTTTTACTTTGCCGGTCACGTTCTTTTGCGTTGAAGTCACGAATGCTGAGAGCGCCTCGCGCAGAGGAGAGAACCACAGACCGTTGTAAACAAGCTCTGCGAAGGTGATGGAAAGCTCCTGCTTTTTGTGCATCGTCATCTTGTCGAGCGTCAGCGTTTCAAGATAATCGTGCGCGAAATAAAGTATCTCGCCGCCGGGAGTTTCATATACACCGCGGCATTTCATACCGACGAGACGGTTTTCGATAATGTCGAGCAGACCTATGCCGTTCTTGCCGCCCACTTCGTTCAGCTTTAGGATTATATCCTTTGCGGACATTTTTTCGCCGTCGAGCGCGACGGGCTTGCCTTCAACGAAATCGAGCGTGATGTACGTAGGCTTGTCGGGCGCGTCTATCGGGGAAACGCCCATTTCAAGGAAACCGGGTTTTTCGTACTGCGGCTCGTTGCCCGCGTCTTCAAGGTCGAGACCCTCGTGCGAGAGATGCCAGAGGTTTTTGTCCTTTGAATAGTTCGTCTCGCGCGTGATCTTGAGCGGTATATTGTGCGCCTCGGCGTAATCTATCTCCTCCTCACGCGATTTGATGTTCCATTCACGCCACGGGGCGATTATAGTCATGTCGGGGGCGAAAGCCTTTATCGCAAGCTCAAAACGCACCTGGTCGTTGCCCTTGCCGGTGCAGCCGTGCGCGATAGCGTCGGCGCCCTCCGCCTTTGCTATTTCAACAATACGCTTTGCGATTATCGGACGCGCAAACGACGTACCGAGAAGATATTTTTCATACATGGCGCCCGCCTGCATCGTCGGTACGATGTAATCGTCAACGAACTCGTCCGTCAGATCTTCTATGTAAAGCTTTGACGCGCCGGTCTTTATTGCTTTTTCTTCAAGTCCTTCAAGCTCGCTGCCCTGGCCGACGTTGCCGGAGACCGCTATCACCTCGCAGTTATTGTAGTTTTCCTTTAACCACGGTATGATTATCGACGTATCGAGACCGCCGGAATATGCAAGCACTACTTTCTTTATGTCTTTTTTATTCATTGTTTTGTCCTCCTGATTCATTATATGCGTATTATACTGCATAAATATGCAAAAGTCAAGAGAAAAAAAGAAAAAATATGCAAAAATAGTGAATTTCGGAGAATAAAATACATAAAACCGCGAAACAAATCACGGTTTTATGCAAATTACACAATTATTAAATACTATTTTGCTTTTTTCTTTCCCACCGCTCTTTGAATGAGTTTTACTACTTCCACTATCGGTATTACGAGGAAGGCGAGACCCATGGCTATTACGTATTCGGTGAAGCTGATGCTTGTGAAGCCGAACGCGGTGTTCAGGCCCGGGATATATATTACCGCGGTGGTGAGTATGAGCGAGAGGACCATTGCGCCGAGCAGATACCAGTTCTGGTTTTTGAGCGTGAATATGGATTTTCTTACCGTTCTCATATTGAACGAGTGGAATATCTCAGCCATCGACATAGTTAAGAAAGCCATCGTCATACCGTCGGGCGAATCGACGAATTCGAACTTTCCGCCCTCAAGCATATGCCCGATTACGTACGCCGCGAACGTGAGGACCGTTACCATAAGTCCCTGATACACGCAGTCAAATCCGACGCCGCCGGAGAATATTCCGGCCTTCGGGTCTCTGGGCGGACGTCCCATTATATCCCTCTCCGATTTTTCCATACCGAGCGCGAGAGCGGGGAAGCAGTCCGTTATAAGGTTTATCCAGAGCAGATGCACGGGCTTCAGAAGCGTAAATCCGATCATCGTCGCGGTAAATACCGACACGACCTCGGACAGGTTGGAGGAAAGCAAGAACTGAATAGATTTCTTTATATTATCGTAAATCCTTCTGCCCTCTTCAACAGCCGTTACGATAGTTGCAAAGTTATCGTCCGCAAGCACCATGTCCGCGACGTTTTTCGTTACGTCCGTGCCGGTTATACCCATGCCGACGCCTATGTCCGCGGCTTTTATCGACGGTGCGTCGTTTACGCCGTCGCCGGTCATCGCGGTTATCCTGCCCAGACCTCTCCACGCGTTGACTATCCTGACTTTATGCTCCGGCTGTACGCGCGCGTAGACCGAATATTTCACCACGTCGCGCGCAAACTGCTCGTCGGGTATTTTGTCAAGCTGTGCGCCGGTCAGCGCCTGCGACGCGTCCGTGATTATCGTAAGCTCTTTCGCTATCGCTATCGCGGTGTTTATATGGTCGCCCGTTATCATTATCGGGCGGATGCCGGCTCTGCGGCATTCTTCGATAGAAGCCTTTACCTCGGGTCTTACGGGGTCTATCATACCGTACAGACCTATGAAGATCAGATCCTGTTCAAGCGTCTCCGCCTCAAAATCGGCGGGGAGCTTGTCGTACGTCTTATACGCCGCGGAAAGCACGCGCAGGGCGCTGTCCGCCATGCTTCTGTTCTGTTCCGCTATCTCGGCTCTGTACGCGTCCGTCATCGGGCGGATCGAGCCGTCTTTTAATATGTGAGTGCATTTTTTCAGTACCTCGTCGGGCGCGCCCTTCGTGTACTGGATGTACGATCCGCCGTTTGAATGGACCGTCGACATCATCTTGCGCATCGAATCGAACGGAGCCTCGCCCACGCGTTTCTGTATCTTATCGTATTCGGTTTTATTTATACCCGTTTTGTTCGCATAGTTGACGAGCGCGTTCTCCGTCGGCTCGCCCTCCGCCTCGCCCGATTCGCCTATCTGCGCGTCGGAGCAGAGAGCCATCGCGGTCGCCAGAAGCTTGCTGTCGGAGGTGTATTCGCGTACCACCGTCATTTTGTTCTGCGTGAGCGTACCCGTTTTGTCGGAGCAGATTATCTGCGTGCAGCCGAGCGTTTCAACAGCAGTGAGCCTTCTTATGACCGCGTTCCTCTTGGACATCTTCGTGACGCCTATGGAAAGCACGATCGTGACGACCGTCGCAAGTCCCTCGGGTATCGCCGCGACCGCGAGCGAAACGGCTACCATCAGCATATCTATTATCGGCTTGAACGTGCCGTTTTTGATATCGTTTATAAAGTTGCCGTCCTTGAACGCGGAGACCGCGAAAACTATGACGCATATACCTATAACAAGGTAAGTAAGTATCTTAGACAGTTCAGCAAGCTTTATCTGAAGCGGCGTTTTGCCCTCTTCCGCTTCGGTCAGAGCCGTCGCTATCTTGCCCATTTCGGTGTTCATGCCCGTCGCGGTGACAACGGCTTTGCCGTGACCGTAAACTATCGTGGAGCCCATGTAGACCATGTTGCTTCTGTCGCCGAGCGGAACGTTGCCGTCCTCCTTGGCGGTGAGCGTCATAACGGTCTTGTTCACCGGTACGGATTCACCGGTCAAGGCGGATTCCTCCGCTTTCATCGACGCGCATTCGATAACGCGGCAGTCCGCGGGAACGGAATCGCCCGCCTCGAGCACCACTATATCGCCGACAACAAGGTCCTCGCTTTTAACTATGCGCATAACGCCGTCGCGTATGACCTTGGACGTCGCCGCCGTCATCTGCTGTAACGCTTCTATCGCCTTTTCGGCTTTGTTTTCCTGGTAGACGCCGAGCACCGCGTTTAAAATCACCACGACGCCGATTATAATAACGTCCGCAAACGATTCCTTCTGCGTTACGGCTATCACCGCCGATATGACCGCCGCGACGATAAGTATTATTATCATCGGATCGGCGAGCTGGCGAAAAAACATATGGATTATGGATTCTTTTTTTGCCTCGGCCAGTTTGTTCTTGCCGTTTTGCTCAAGTCTTGACGACGCCTCGCCGGACGTAAGACCCGCGCTGCCGGTTTTCAGCTCCTTCAGCGCGTCGTCGATCGAATTAAGATAGAATTTCATTTTATATCCTTTCTTAAAATAAAAGACCCATACATTATAAAAATGTATGAGTCTCATATATACTTTATTCGTACCGGAAAGACCAGACGGTATAACCGCCGGCTGTTGACCTTTCCGCAGCGGACAAAGTCCGCCGAATTACTCCCTCACGGTATTCACTTGTCTATATAATATTACCACTTTTTGCAAAAAAGTCAATCGTTTGCGGGCTTAATTAAAGAATTGTTTACAATCATCTGACCCCGAGTATCTTATCCGCAACGTAAAGACCGTTCGCCGCCGCCTGCGAAAGCGAACGCGTGAAGCCCGCGCCGTCGCCTATCGCGTAGATGCCCTCCGTGCCGTCAAGCTCGAAATCGCTGCACAGCGGCCGCGCGGAGTAATATTTGCATTCCACGCCGTAGAGAAGCGTATCGTAGTTCGCCGTTCCCGGGGCTATCTGATCGAGCGCGTCTATCGTCTCAATAATACTGTCAAGCTGACGTTTAGGCATACAAAGCGACAGATCGCCCGGCACCGCTTTGAGCGACGGAACGGTCGTTGACGCGGCGATACGCCTCTCGTCCGTTCTTCTGCCCTTTCTCAGGTCGCCTAAGCGCTGTACGAGGACGGAGCCGCCCGACATGAGGTTTGATAAGCTTGCGACGTGGCGCGCGTATTCTATCGGGTTGTTGAACGGACGCGTGAATTTCATCGTCGCGAGCAGCGCGAAATTCGTATTCTTCGTCTTTTTTGCCTCGTCCCTGTACGAGTGGCCGTTGACCGTAAGCACACCGTCCGTGTTTTCCATTACCACGCTGCCGCGGTCGTTGAAGCAGAACATACGCGTTCTGTCGCCGTAGACCTTGGAGCGGTACCATATCTTCGGCTCGTATATCTTCTCGGCAAAATCACGCCAGATTATCGACGGCAGCTCAACTCTGACGCCTACGTCGACCTGGTTGTTCTGCAGAGGTATATTATTCTTCTTGCACCACGAGGAGAAGAAGCTCGAGCCCGCGCGGCCGACGGCAACGATTATCTTGTCGCCCCTTACCTTATGCTCCTCGCCGCAGTTCGTGTACGTTACGGTATGAAGCTTTATATCTATATCGGACACCGGCGCGTTCGTGATTATATCTATCTTCTCGTTTAAAAAATCTATGAGCTTTACCATGGTGTCGTAGTTTGAATCCGTGCCGAGGTGCTTTACCTGCGCCTGCGCCATATGCAGATCGTAACGTAAGCAGAGCTGTTTCAGTTCGTCGCTCGGCATGAAGCGCTCCGTCGTCGCGCCGAAGGAGACGAGGATCTTGTCCGCTTTTTCTATGTAGTCGATGACAGTCTGCTCCGGCATGAATTCGGTAAGCCAGCCGCCGTATTCCGTGGAGATCACGTACTTGCCGTCGGAGAACGCACCGGCGCCCGCCATGCCCTCCATTATAGCGCAGTTCTTGCAGCGAAGACACGTCTCGGACGCTTTCGTGAGCATCGGACAGACGCGGCGGGTTATAGGATTGCCGCGCTCGAGCATACAGATTTTAAGCGAGGGATTTTCGGTTATCAAAGAGTATGCGGACATAAGACCGCCGATGCCGCCGCCTATTATAATAATATCGTATTTATTTCCCATAATATACTCCTTTTACAGCTTGTTTTTGATTATCTTTTCCCGCGTCATACCGGCGTTTTTGAGCGCGCGGCAGATGTAAAACTGCTCGACCGTGCCGAGCTTTGACGATTTGTTTATATCGTGTATCAGTTTTTCCGTCTCGGACATATATATCATATTATCGTATCCGGCAAGCGGTATCGCCTCGTCGTAAATGAAGACGACGGTCGAGTAAAGCGGCACCTTGCCGTAGCCCGCGCGTTTCAGAACGCCCTGTATCGCCTGTTTGCATTTGTCTGCCGTTATCGTCGGGCTTTCAAGTTCAAACCGCTCGTCGTCCTTTATCTGCACCCACACGTCGTCGCGGCTGTTGTCTATCCTGCCCGTCTTGTCAAACGCCGTGAGAACGAGAACGCCGCCCTTGGTGACTACCACCTCGTCCACACGCTGAAAATGATGCGTGCGCACCGATCCCTCGTTCGGAACAGGGAAGTAAAGGCGTGAAAAAACGTTTTTGCGGTAATTCGTATCGAGCAGAAACGCTTCAAGCTCATGCTTCGGCGAGAGCTTGTTTTTCTTTCTTGCCCTGTTTCTCTGGTTGTGATAAAACGCGGAGATCAGCGCGGCGATCACTATTGCCGCTATCGCCGCCGCGGCGACAATTATTAGAATCCGTATAAAATCCATACGTGCTCCGTTAATATGTATTATCTTCTTGTATTATAACATGATTTACATCGTTTGGCAAGTGTTTTTTGTAAAATTCATATTTTGAAAAATGAAAAAACCTCGCATAGGCGAGGCTTATGGAGCGGGTGATGGGAATCGAACCCACATAGCCAGCTTGGAAGGCTGGTATTCTACCACTGAACTACACCCGCGTGTTCTTTTTATTTGACTTTCATATAATATCACAAATATTCTGTTTTGTCAATACCGTTTTCGGAATTTTTATAAAGAATTTCAAAAGCGGCTGAAACATACTCACTTTCCAGTCAGCCTCCCTCTTTGAGGGAGGTGGCCCGGCGGAACGCCGAGACGGAAGGAGTTGGCGTATAGTGAAGTATCCCGCTTTGAGGGATGTGAAATGTTTGCCTTTCGGCAAACGTGAAATTTTGCGGCACCGCCGCAAAGTGAAATTTGAGCCGCTATGTTTGGCGGCTCAAATTGAAAAATCCCCGTCATTCGACGAGGATTTTTCAGGGTGGATAGTCGGATTCGAACCGGCGACCTTCAGGGCCACAACCTGACGCGCTAACCAGCTGTGCTATATCCACCATATCGCGCA
>CADBSB010000162.1 GCA_902797235.1 uncultured Ruminococcus sp.
CCTCTCCGAACACGTACGTTTTCGCTTTTATTATCATCCGTCTGACCGTGTCTTCCGCTCCGGTCGTTTCCGCGGCAGTGCTCGTATCCGTGCCGATGGAATTGCCGAGAGTGTTGAGCATCTTTATCCCGAACAGCGTGACGCCTACGGTGAGTACGAGCGTGAGCGCCGCCGCCAGCCAGTAAGCGGCGGGACCGAACGATCTGCTCTGATCATTTTTATTCTCTTTTCTTCTTTCCTTGACCGTCTCCGAGCGCAGAAGCGCGTCGGGGGACGAGACGTTTGACAAAAGATTTTTATATCTTTTGCCAATTTCATTTTCTATTTTTGTATAATCTTTTTTCATCGTTTTTCCTCCGGCCGCTCAATCCGGCTTAAGTATCTTTGAGAGCTTGTCAAGCGCTCTGTAATACTTTGTCTTGACGGTTGACAGCGGTATACCTGTCTTATCCGCCGTTTCTTCAAGCGTGTGTCCGTACATAAAGCGCATCGTGAGTATGACGTTCGTTTTTTTGTCAAGCCCGGCGCGGCACAGGATATCGAGGAATTCAAGGTCTGACGTATCTGTCTCGTACGAAAACGCGTCGGACAATTCATCCACGTCAACGTACGCGCGGCGTTTCTTTTTCAGCTCCACCGCTTCTCTTTGCGTTATTTTCAGAAGCCATACGTCAAAGCTGTCCTCGTTTTTGAGCGAAGACAGCTTTTCCCATGCGTATGCTACTGCCTCGGCAACGGCGTCTTTGGCGTCCTCCGTGTTACGTACCACGGAGAGCGCGTAAAGATAGAGCTTTTTTTCGTTCTCTTTCACCCTTGCCGAAAAATCATCCCTTGTCATCGTTTGGTTCCTTTCTTTCCGCCGCGCGCATCACACGCTTTCATATATATAGGAGAAAAAAAGAGTTAAAAAAGTTTCAGTTTCCCGAAAAAATTTTTATATTTTTACGTTTTTTACAAAATCGTCAAATATGGCTTGTGACACGGGGTCGTTTGCGGCGGTACATTCGGGGTGCCATTGAATAAGCAGCACGTATCTGTCGCCCTCAAATTCAAGCGCCTCTATCATACCGTCCGTCGCGCGGGCGACGACTTTAAGCCCTTTGCCCGGCGCCTTTACCGCCTGGTGGTGGAAAGAATTCGTCATTATCTTATCAGCGCCTATAATGCCGTACAGTCTTGTGCCGGGCTCTATCTTCACCTCGTGCGTCGTCTGATCGGACGGCTCCTTCTGACTGTGGACGAGAGCGCCCTCGTACTGCGACGGTATATCCTGCCAGAGCGTGCCGCCGAAGCCGACGTTGACGCTCTGTATTCCGCGGCAGATGCCGAGCACGGGCTTGTCGGACGGCACGATAAGGGAGAGCGCCGCAAGCTCTAATTTGTCGCGTATCTCGTCTATCTCCACCGTGTCGTTCACCTTCTCCTCGCCGTATATCTTCGGGTCAAGGTCCACGCCGCCCGCGAAAAGAAATCCGTCCGCTGACTTGCAAAGCTGTTCAAGCGAGGCCTCGTCCGTTTTCATCGGGACTATGAGCGGTATCGCTCCGGCTTTCAGCAGAGCGTCGGTATACTGTATTTTACAAAACGTGTTGCCTCCGTCGCGTGAGGCGAAAATAAGAATTATAGGTTTTTTCATTTTATCAAATCTCCTTTACGTGTGATTTTATCATATAACGTCGATTTTTTCAAGTAGGCCGCGATAAATTCCGATAAATTATTATAAACGTTACGATAAGTTAATACGCTTTTACCATTTATACTCTATAATGTTATCAGAATATACGTGAGGTTGGATTTATGTTTGATCTGCCCGATGAAATAGATCTTGTTCTTGATATGCTTGACCGCGCGGGCTACGACGCTTACCTTGTGGGCGGCGCCGTGCGCGATATGATAATGGGTAAGCCCGCGCACGATTATGATATAACGACTTCTTCAACTCCTTCGGAAACGGAAGAGGTTTTTTCCGGTTTCCGCGTGATAGAAACGGGGATAAAGCACGGCACCGTGACCGTTCTCGTAAACGGCGTGCCCGTGGAGATAACGACGTTTAGGTGTGAATCCGTATATACCGACGGCCGCCACCCGGACAGCGTGTCGTTTTCCCGTGACGTAAGAGACGATCTCTGCCGCCGCGATCTGACCGTGAACGCCGTGGCGTATTCAAAGAAAAAGGGTATCGTCGATCTTTTCGGCGGCGTGTCCGATATTGAAAAGCGTATAATCCGCTGCGTCGGCTCGCCGGATGAGCGGTTTGCCGAGGATCATCTGCGGCTTCTTCGCGCTATGCGCTTCTCCTCCGTTTTAGGCTTTGAGATAGAGGAAGAAACGAAAAACGCGATCCACAGAAACAGAAAATACATACAGACCGTGTCGCACGAGCGCGTTTTTGCCGAGCTTTGCAAGCTCGTCTGCGGCGACAACGCGAAGGCGGTTTTGCACGAGTATTCCGACGTTATTTTCCTTTTGATCCCCGAGCTTGCGGTGCAGAAGGGCTGTGAAAAGGAGTACGGCGACGGCGGCGGGTTCGATCTGTACGAGCATACCGTAAACTGTCTGTCGTACACGGAGCCGCTTTTGCATCTCCGTCTCGCAGCGCTTCTGCACGACACGGTGAAGCCGTCCGGCGCCGACGGGGAGGACATAAGCCGCATAAAGGAAACGATAGCCAAAAACGTGCTCACGCGGCTGCGCTGCTCCACCGCGCTTTCGGACACGGTTTGCCGGATAATCAGATACAACGACGTGGAGATAGACTGCGCCGACAAGGTCGGGCTGAAGCGCCTGGCGTCCAAAACCGGCATAAAAACGCTCAAAGACGTTATAAAGCTCAAGCGCGCCGACGTTTTATCCGAGGATCCGCGATATTATTACAGACTGACCGCGCTTAACGCCGCTTACGACGCGATCTGCGAGATAGAAGACAGCGGCACGGCGCTGAACGTCCGCGATCTTGCGATCGGCGGCGACGATATAATGGCGCTCGGCGTTCCGCGCGGCAAGATCGTCGGAGAGCTTCTGAAATACGCGCTCGACGGCGTTATAACCGACCGCGTGAAAAACGAAAAAGCCGCGATGTGCGAATACGTGAAAGAAAAAATTAAGAGTTAAGAATTAAAAAAGAGATATTATGCCAAAAACGGATAATATCTCTTTTTTTCAATTCATTTGTTTGCCGGTTGTGGTTATTTTAGCGCGGGCGGCGGTGAGCTCCGTCAGGCGTTTTATGATCGCTTCAGTTTTTTCGCACCGGATAAGAAGATGAAACGTAACGTTATCGAGAAATTCGGTGTCGCTGTCGTCTATCCCCTGCTTTGCAAGCTCGTATCTTACCTTTTCGTAATCGGGAAATGTGACGGTTACGCTGACTTTGTCGTACGGGCGCACCTCTTTAATGCCTGCCAGATCTATCCCGTCCGCGGCGGCTTTTGTATACGCGCGGAGCAGGCCCGCCGCGCCGAGGAGTATCCCGCCGAAATACCGCGTTACCACAACGGCGCAGCCGACTATCTGCTGTTTTTGTATGACCGCGAGCACGGGCAGTCCCGCCGTGCCCTTCGGTTCTCCGTCGTCGCTGTACCTCGTCATTTTATCGAGCGTAAGGTACGCGTAGACGTTATGGCGCGCGTCCGGGTATTTTTTCTTTACCGACAAAACGAATTCTCGCGCGCAGTCGTCGTCAGTGACGGGCGATACGGTGGCGATGAAGCGCGATTTTTTTTCGATATACTCCGCCTCCGCGGGCTTTTGTACTGTTCTATACGGTTTTCGATCTTCCATATCAGCCACCGAGCATCTTTTTTACCGCGCCGAGCGTTTTTTTGTCAAGCGTCGCCGTTACGGTCGTCCCGTAATCTTCGTAATCGACAGAAATGACCGTCGCGTTTGCGTACAGATAGCTTAACACAGCGCCCTTGTTCTGCGGTATCTTTATCGTTTCCGTCGTTTTGCCGCTGTTTGCGGTGCGGTCGAGCAGGTTTGCAAGCTCCTCCATACCCTCGCCGGTCAGCGCGGATATGCAGACGCCCTCTCTGTTCCTCATTCCGAGCGGCATCGTGAAGCCTTGTTCCCTTATATCGCATTTATTGAACGCGTAAATCACCGGCTTGTCCGAGGCGCCTAAATCGTTTATAAGCGTTTCCGTTACGGAAAGCTGCGCCTCGTACTCCTCGTCCGAGGCGTCGGCAACTATCAGTATGGCGTCGCAATACATGACCTCCTCAAGCGTGGAACGGAAAGCCTTTATGAGCTGTGTGGGCAGGTTTCTTATAAATCCGACCGTGTCCGTCAGAAGTATCTCCGTGCCGGACGGGAGCGTATATTTCCTCGTCGTCGGGTCGAGCGTGGCGAAAAGCTTATCCTCCGCTAAAATGCCTGCGCCGGTGAGATAATTCAAAAGCGTGGATTTGCCCGCGTTTGTGTAGCCCGCGACGGCTACGCGGAAAACGCCGCTTTTATCGCGCTTTTCGCGCTGAGTTTTACGGTTTTTCTCCATTTCGCGTATCTGCTCTTCAAGCGCGGCGATACGGCGTTTTATATGACGTCTGTCCGATTCGAGCTTCGATTCGCCCGGTCCTCTCGTGCCTATGCCGCCGCCGAGACGCGACATCTCGGTACCGTGGCCGGCAAGGCGCGGTATGGTGTATTTGAGCTGAGCGAGCTCTACCTGGAGCTTGCCCTCGCCCGTGCGGGCGTGCAGCGCGAAGATATCGAGTATGAGCATGGGACGGTCTATTACCGTCACGTCGCCTATCGCGTCCTCCGCGTTCTTTATCTGCGCGGGCGTTAATTCACCGTCGAATATGACGAGCGACGCGCCGGTGCTCTCGCATATATCGCGTATCTCGGATAGCTTTCCGCTTCCGACGTACGTTCTGGCGTCCGGCGCCTCGCGTACCTGTACGACCTCGGCTATAAGCTCTCCGCCTGCCGTTTCGAGCAGACGTCCGAGCTCCTCTAAGCTCGCCTCGCATTCGTGCTCGTCCTGATCGGATAGCCGCACGGACACGAGCACCGCGCCCGTTATTCTGTTTTCATCAAATATTTTTTCCAAAGCTATCAACTCCTTAACATGAAAAAAGGACAAAACGAATATGATCGTCCTGTCCTTGTCCGTCAAATAAATTATTTGACCTTTGCGTTGAGACGGCTCTTGAACTTGTCGACACGACCGCCGCTGTCAACGAATTTCTGCTTGCCCGTGAAAAACGGATGGCATTTGGAGCAGATTTCAACACGCATATTACCCTTTGTGGATCTGGTCTTGACAACTTCTCCGCAAGCACAGGTGATCGTACATTCCTGATAATTCGGATGGATACCCTGTTTCATTTTTTATTACCGTTCCTTTCTTTCGGCGCCGATATTCCGTGGTTGGGGCTTAAAACCGTACCTTATACACGGAACTTACTGATCGCCTCTGAACTGATTAAAAATCGTACATTATAGTATATCACATAAATTTCGTTTTTGCAAGACGTAATCGCCGATATTTTTAAATTATTTGTGAATATTTATGACTTTTTGCGTTTTTTGCCTATCACAACGGCGGAAACGACCGCCGCCGCGGAGGCGATGCACAGACCGCCTATGATAAACGGCAGGGGATTAACGCCTTTTTCATCTTTTTCCGCGTCTGTCGTTACGTTATCCGCCGCGTCCGTTACGTTTCCGGTATTCGACGTCGTCTGCTCCGCCGTGTCCTCCGGCGTCTTCACGCCGGCGTAGAGACACAGCTCCGCCACGTTCTTTTTCGTATCCTTTGACGCGGCGCCCATGAATATCACGTTTACGTACCTGTACGTACCGTCAAGCTTTGCCGACATGGCGCTTCTGTCGTCCGCGTTATATTTGTCAAGTCCGCTGATACCCGTGTCCGCGAGCAGCGTCCACGCTTCACCGTCGTTTGAGCCCGTCACTCTGAAATCGAATACGGGCACGCCTTTACCGAGGATTATATCGAGCCCGTAAAGCCGCTTCTCCTCTCCCATATCGAGCTTTACCGTCTGCGTGGCCTCCGCCGCAAACGGCGTCCACACGGTTGAGACTTTGCCGTCCACCAGATTTTCCGCCGTGTCCTTAAATCTTGTGTCGGTCGTGTATATACAGCCGCCCGTGCACCACACGTCGGGCGTCTGGACTTCGCCCGCGTACGCCGGAAGCTCCTTCGCCTCCGCGCGGTTTATTTTGTGCGCGTCCGCCTCGACGACCGCCGCCCAGTTGCCTTGCACCCCGTCAAACGTTACCTTTACGTATCTGCCCCTGACAACTTCGTCAAGCGTCGCGGTGAAATCCGACGTTCCCGCCGCGTCCGGCAAGGCGTTTTCGCGGCTGTAAACCGTTTTCATCGTTTTTTTGTCGTCGGAGACTTCTATTTTATACGATATGGCCGACGTACCGCCGTACATCTTTAAAAACAGGCGGTTGAACTCCTTTACCTCACCCAAATCGTACAGAAGCCACTGCGGAAAAGCGCCGTCTTTGGCGCACCACCACGTGTTTTCTTTCCCGTCTATACTCATCTTTCCGGCGTCGCTTCCGGTGCTCGAGGTGCTGACCTTCACGGAAGCGCCGGAAAGTATGTTTT
The DNA here is from genome assembly GCA_902797235.1 of uncultured Ruminococcus sp. Lineage (GTDB taxonomy): Bacteria > Bacillota > Clostridia > Oscillospirales > CAG-272 > UBA1248. The sequence goes on from CADBSB010000162.1 coordinate 6,587, forward strand.
CCGTCCTCTCCGCGTCCTTCAACGGCAGATCGGGCAGCGGCGCCTCTCTGTGAGTACCCGTCAGCGTTTTACTTGTGAGTAAAAACGCCCAGTCCGACGTGTTCGGTTTTTCGGGGATCTTATACGTTCCGTCGCTGCAAACTATATCATCGCCTATGGGCGTGAACGCGCCTGTCAGCGGGTCGTACCATTCCGCTTTATATTTTGCGGTCTTGTCAAGTCCTTTCAGCGTTCCCGTAGACAGATCCTTGTTGCAGAAATACGCGGCGTAAAGCGAGGCGTCGTCGTACGAAGCCACGATCTTGTTTTCCGTGTTGAAATCCGAGTATTGTTTACTGTCAAAGCGCGGTATAAGCTGCTCAAAGCCGACGTATTTAAAGAAATCCGCCATATATTTCATCTCGTAAGACCCTGGCTTGTCAAGTCCCATATACCACGGCTCCGTGCTGTACGTACCGAGCCAGCCCGTGCTTCCCACGGTCGACCAGCAGTTTGCCCAGATGCCCGTTGCGCCGTACGTGTAGCCGCAGCTGCCGCAGAGGTTCGCCTTCCACGCAAACACGCGGGAGGCGGAATAGCCGTTATAGCCGCCGCAGTAGATATCCTCGTAATTCGATTCAGTTTCGACGAACGGTTTATATTCGCCGTTCACCTTATTATTATAATATCCTTTATACGTTGATTTTTTCGGCACGGAGGGACCGTGACCGTTCTGCAATGCATAGAAATCGTGCCAGCTTTCATTATCGAGCGCCTGTACGAATTCGTTATTCACGTCAAGCGGGTACATGTGCGCGGTCTGCGGATGATCATATCCGTCGCCCTCGTCGGTTATGCGCGCGGAGGATAACCACGCGTCAAAATGGGTCTCGCCCGTTATCTCCTGCGCCGTTATCCATACTACCGGATACGCGGCGTAACGCGCGGTAAGGTATCTTGAAAGGCGGTCAAGCTCCTCCTGTTTCATTGCCGAGGTCGTTATGTTATGTACGCCGAAGCCGAGCGCGATGACCATGCCGTGATCGGCTAAATAATCGAACATCTTATCGTATTTGTCGGCAAAAGTCTCTGGATTTATCTTTTTATACTTGCTTGTCCACATGGACGGCTCTTTTGTAACCGAGCGCTGACCGCCGCCGTCGGATTCGCTGCTGTCAAAATACGTCTGATATACTGAAAAGCCCTTTGAAAGCCTGTCGTTCACCTCGTGCTCGAACTGGTTGCCGCAGTTGCAGCCGGGGTAGTTGCAGCGCGTTATCGAAACGTAGTTCGGCGCCTGCCAGTTCGTGTCGCCGAGCCAGTAGAACGGCGTACCGTCGTCGTAGACGAAATATCTGCCGCTGTCGGAAATCTTTACAAAACCGTGCCTGTCAAGCTCCGTTTCGCCGGTGTTTTCAACCGCCAACAGCTTGCCTTTGACGTTATGCAGCGACGCGTTTGATTCATCCGAGCACGTTATAACGTACTCCCAAACGCCCGTCTTTGTCGGCGAAAATCTCACGCGCCATTCGTTTCCTCCGTTCCAGAAGCCGTACAAACGTATGCTCGTACCGTCCTCGTGCGTGAAGACCGCGTCTATATCGACGTCGGTATAAGGATTTTCATACTCTTTGCCGCTTTGCAGGATTATATCCGTTCTGCGCCGGATCTGTACCTGTTCCATATCGTCGTACCCTGAAAACGAAACCGTAAATATACTTCCCGCAAATATAAATACAGTCAATATAAGCGCAAAGATCTTTACCGCGTTTCTTTTCATAGCATTCTGCTCTCCGTTCCCGTTTTTTTTAATTATACCGTAGTACACCCGATTTGTCAAGCGGAAACGGCGGGATTTAAAGACATTTTTCTATATCGGCTTTAAGCTTTTCTATTATCCTTTTTTCAAGGCGTGATATGTATGACTGCGAGATCCCGAGCAGATCGGCGACCTCCTTCTGCGTCAGCTCCCTGCCGCCGCGCAGACCGAAGCGCAGCTCTATAATCTGCTTTTCGCGCGGGGGCAAGGCGTCGACGAGCCGCTTTACCATTACCTTCTCCTCGTTATCCTCAATCCCTTTTGAAACGCTATCGGGCTCTGAGCCTAAGATATCGCCTATCAGAAGCTCATTTCCGTCCCAGTCCACGTTTATCGGCTCGTCAAGCGACACCTCCGCGCGCAGGTACGTGTTTTTTCTTATATACATAAGTATTTCGTTTTCTATACAGCGGCTGCAATACGTGGCGAGCTTTATGTTTTTGTCGTCCTTGAACGTGTTTATGCCTTTTATAAGCCCTATCGTACCGATCGATATAAGATCTTCAAGCCCGACGCCGGTGTTCTCGAACCGCTTGGCTATATAAACTACGAGGCGGAGGTTATGCTCTATCAGAAGCTTCCTTTTTTCCGGATCGTCCTTCATTTTGGAAACAGCCTCGCTCTCCTCCTCCGCGGAAAGCGGCGGCGGCAGCGTCTGAGGCCCGTTTATATAAAATATCAGATCATCGTCGTCCAGCTTTGCGAATTTTGACAATGCAAACAGTTTTTTGATAAAGATTATAAGCTTCATGACCCCTCCTAATCCGTTATCGCGGACGGCACTATGCCGTCAAAGCCGCCGAAATCAACGTCGTGCGCCACGGCTACGACGGCGCGCCTGTCCGCGCCTTTTATGTATATATGCTCGGGCAGAAAGCCGCAAAGCAGTCTGTCTCCGCCCGTGCTTTTGCTCGGTATCACGCGGATGCCCTCGGCGCACACGCTTATATCGGGACTGCAAAGCGCATCGTATAGCTCGGGGGCGACGCAATCTTTTATATTCTCCGGCTTTGTGATTATAACGGGCGCGCCGGAAAGCGGCTCACGCAGAAGCGCTCCGCTGTCGGACAGACATTTGAGCGTTGTTTTTCCGCGCGCCCCGACGATCTGCACGCTTATCTCCTTTTTCTCTTTTCCGCGGCCGAATATCCTGCCCGTTATATACGACGCGGCGACGCTTATCAGGCCGAGAACGCAGAACGTGCCGAGCGGAATATCGGACAAGACCGGCGCGGCGCCGGAGTTTATATCCACACCGCGCCCGAGCTTTGACAAAAGCACGTACGCCGCGGTTATGCCGCCGCCCGTCAATAGCGACAGACCGCAGAACAGCGCCGCGCATTTGACGTAGGCGAGACCGCGCGTCTTCGGGTACGCGATAAAGCACATGAACAGAGCGACGAGTATATTGCATATGACCGATACGACGTTGTTGTTAATGAACAGCGCCCCGACCGCGTACGCCCCGCCGAGTGCCGCCGATAAAACGAGGCGGTAAGGCTTCTGTTTTATGTGAAGTATCCTTGACGTGCAGAAAAGCACGAGAAAATCCATAGAAAAATTTATGATAAACAAAACGTCCCCGTAAACCGTTATCTTTCCCATCATCCCCACCTCATCGCCATTATACACCGCATCCGCCGCATAAAACCGCGAAATAAGAAACGGGAAAATAAAAAATGTCCCGCAAGGGACGATTCATGAACGCGGTTCGATTCACAATCCGAAGGAACGATTCACGCCGTCGGGCAATTCATAAAGGCTGCCGCGCCGCGACAGCCTTTTAAATTCTTTATTCCGCTTTTTGTAAAAACTCTCTCAGTCTTTCTATCGGCACGGGACGGGAGTATTTGAAGCCCTGCAAATATGACGCGGACATTCCGCGGCAGCGTTTTTCGTCCTCGCTGTCCTCAACGCCCTCGTAAAGTATGGAGTATTTCATATCCTTGAACATATTTGCGAGGTTTTCGACTATCTTTTCGGAGCGCTCGCCCGCACCGCTTGCGATAACGAGCGATCTGTCGAATTTGATTATATCGAACGGCAGCTCCATTATCCTCTGCATATTCGAATAGCCCGTTCCGAAATCGTCGAGGTAGAACTTGATGCCGAGCTCCTTCAACTCGTCTATCTTTTCCTTCATTATAATGAAGTCTTCTTCATTTCCGGATTCCGTAAGCTCTATGGCTACTTTATCGCCGCTTATCCCGTTATCTTTAATGATCCGCTTGATATCTATGCAGAAGCCCTTGTCTTTAAGCTCGGACGCCGCCACGTTTACGGAAACGCGGGTTATCCTGTAGCCGTCCGCGTCAAGACTTTTCAGCTCCTTGCACGTTTTATTGAGTATTATCTCGGTCAGCGTATGGATAAATCCGTTCTCCTCCGCAACCGGTATGAACTCATACGGATCTATCAGGCCCGTATCGTCAAGGTAAAGACGCATGAGCGCCTCCGCCGTGTCAAACTCCTCCGTTTTGATATTGAATACGGGCTGACAGTAGACTAACACGCGCGGATCGTTGAAATCGCGCTTTTTATGTATATCCATAAGCTCTTTTATGATATACTCCTCGCGGTTGAAGCGGTCTATGTCCTCCTTGTTCACTCTGTGGACGGTATTGAAGATTATCGAATCCTCGATGCTGTCGATCAGGCTGACGTATTCGTTTTTACGGCTTATATCCTCGATCGATTCGCCTATGACTATCTTGTACGGATAACGCATCATCTCATACTGCTCGTCAAACGCGAAAAGTATCTTCTTTATCCTGTCCTCATAGTTTTTGTTGCTGCGTTTCGGCGCCGTGAGGACCATGTGGCCGGGACCGATCTGGAAAAGTATGCCCGCCCTGAAATATTTGACGACGAATTTACGCGTTGCCGCGCGTATCTCGTCCGGGAATTCCTTACCCTCCACGTCAAAATCCGGCATATACAGGCTCAGGAAAATGAAGTCCTCTTTTTTCGCGAACATTTCGCGCACCATATTTTCCATCGCGCGCGTATCGAGAGCGCCTATCTTCACGTCGTACGGATTTGAGTGCATTATATACATCATACCGATAACGGGCAAAACGAACGTGACAGTCGTCAAAGACGACATTTTGAAAAACATCTGCCCCATTCTTATTAATACGGAAAGCACCATCGTGCCGTATAAGCCGAACATGACGCGCCTGTAAATCAGATGATGAACGCGTGCCATAAGAATGATAAGGAATAAAATGAATATCAGATATCCTAAAATATAAATATTCGTTCTGTCCGCCGTTATGCCGTCCGCCGTTACGCGGAAGCCGTAGCCCAGCACGGACAAGGTTATGTCGGCGGCGATTATAAGACCGAAAAGCACCGTCGCCGAGATAGCGACAGACCGCGCCTTATTGTGAGGCATACCCGATACCTCTGTGATATACAGCGCAAACAAAAACAGTATATCGAAAAGGCACATCTGATAGACGACGCGCAAAATATAAATCCACGCGATGGATACGCTTAAAAATTCATTTATAAGTATATGGTAAATTATGTTTACCACGGAGGCTGTTACGGTAGATACGATAATGGTCTGAAAAATACGGAAAGCTTTTGTGCGGTTGACGTATGAAGTATTTATAAGTATGCCGATAACGATACAGATCGCGACGGCGATAACATCTCCGGTAAACGTATAGTTTTCATAGCTTCCCTGAGGCAGAGTAGGCATAAGGTCAGGTTCTCCTTTGTCGTTTTTCAAGAGCGAATACTTATAATATGAGCATTATAGTGTAATATTATCATATTTTTACAAAAAAAGCAAGTACTTTTACGATTTTTTTGATATTTTTTCAAAAAAATCTATGATTTTTATGTTTGCAAAAATTACTTCAAATATTGACTTTTTTCGATAATATGTTATAATGAAATCAAAGTATTTTAAAGGTCGGTAAAGCGATGAAAAGGCCCGTGAAAAAAGGCGGGGAATACACGGATAGAGAAGAATACAAGGCTCTTTCCGAGTATACTCCCGTTTATCCCGACGTATCGTTTTTCCGTGAATCAGCCGTTACAACGCACGAGGAAAACGTGTTCTGCGGCGAGGCGCCGCCCGGTGAGCGTCAGCGGCGGCGGAAGCGGAAAAAGGATAAAGAGGAAGAAAAGAAAAAAAAGGAATACGCCCTGCGGATGCTTTTGCGCTCCGCGGTACGCGCGGGGGCGGCCGTTTTGGCGGCGGTCGTTCTCATATCCGTTATATCGCTGAACGGCGGCTTCGGTACAAAGACCGGTGCGGCGGTCGCGGCGGCGCTTGCGCCGGCGAAGGCTCGCACGGCGTTCAACGAAACGCAGTTATACACTAACGCCGAGCTTCTTTCCCTCTGGAACGGAGAGGAAAGCGCGCCGCACAAATACGATTACGCAAATCCCGTAAACGTCCTGCCCGCGACGTGCAAAACGGCGGGCTATGCAGAATACGTCTGCTCGGTGTGCGGAATAACTCATAAGGTGACGACGGCGGGCGCCCACGTACCGGGCGCGGAGGTTACGGAGAACGCGGTCGCGGCGACGTGCGGAGCGGACGGCGGTCACGATCTCGTCGTTTACTGCTCCGTATGCGGCGACGAGGTATCACGTACGCACGTTACGGACAAGGCGACGGGCGCGCACACACCCCTGCCCTCCGCGGCGGAGAACGCGAACGTCGGAAATTGTACCGCGGGCGGTACGTATGAAGAAGTCACTTACTGCGCCGTATGCGGAAAAGAATTGAGCAGGGTTACAAAAGCAACAGCCGCGTCCGGTCACACGGCGGGAGACGAACAGATAAAGGAACACAAGGACGCGACGTGTACCGAAAACGGCTATACGATAACGGCCGTTTACTGCACCGTATGCGGTGAAGAGCTGAGCTCGAACAAAACAATGATCCCCGTCAAAGGTCATAACGTGGGCTTCCCGGTCGAAGAAAACAGGACAGAGCCGACGTGCACGTCAAACGGCGCATGCGACGAGGTTTATTACTGTCTGACCTGCGGCGCCGAGCTCGGCAGAAACGTAAAGACGCTTTACGCGACGGGTCATACGGCGGGAGCCGCCGTCAGTGAAAACAGCACGGCGGCAACGTGTACCGCCGCCGGTCATTACGACAGCGTGGTCTACTGTACCGTCTGCGGCGCCGAGATGTCGCGCACGGCAAAAACGTCGGGCGCCGCGCTCGGTCACGACTTCCCCGCCCCGACCAACGGATCGCAGACGCCGCGCTGCTCGCGCTGCGGCGAGGAGGCGATAAAGCTGTCATACGACAAGACAGCCAAAAAGTTCTCATATACTATCGACAGAGAGTATTACACAAGTTATATAAGCGATAAGACCGTCAGCCTCGACGTATGCGATTCCGTAACCGGGTCACCCGTGTGCGAGCCGATGTACAACGGACAGGCCGGCGACATAGACGCGGTGGGAACGACGGCAAAGCCGGGCGACAAGGTGTATTTGAAGCTCACGATAGCGGATCCGATGAATCCGGTCAGCATAGTGCTGCTCTCCGGGCTTCTTGAGATAAAGTGAAAGGATATATCATGAAAAAGGAAAACAAAAAAACAAAAAAGACGGCGCTTATACTCATAGGCGTCGCCGTGATGGCGCTTATAATAATAGCTTTGAACGTGCCGAAAATGCTGTTCTTTCTGACGCCGGCGCAGCAGGAGGCGGTCGCCGCCTTCCGCGTCGCATATCTTGACAGTTACGTTCCCATAAGGGATGAAAACAACGGCTTTGACTTCATGCGGATCTTAGCGCTGATAATCATGATATTATCATGCTTTGCGGTCTACGGGCTCGTATCCTTCATCTTCTCGCTTATAAAAATCAAAAGCCGCAAGGCGGGCACGCTCCTCGGCGTCGCCGCGAACGTTATAAAATACGCCATAGTCATATTCGCGATAATCTTCGGGCTCAATATTTTAGGCGCTGACGTCCTTACCGTCATCGCCGGTCTCGGGATCCTCGCGCTTATCATCGGCTTCGGCGCACAGTCGCTTATAGAAGATATTTTCTCCGGGCTTTTCATACTGTTCGAGGGCAGATTTTTCGTGGGCGACATAATATCCGTCGACGATTTCCGCGGCAAGGTCGTATCCATCGGCATAGTTTCCACGCAGCTTATGGACACGGGCGGAAACATAAGAGTTATAAACAATTCCGACATACGCTCGCTGACCAATCTGTCCGAGGTCACGTCCGTCGCCGTTTCGTTGATATCCATACCGAACAGCGCGGACCTGACAGCCGCGGAAAACACGGTGAAGGAGCTGCTTGTAAAGATACCCGGTATGTACCCCGACCTTTTCCCGACCGTACCGCGCTACGTCGGTGTTGAGGAGATAGGCGAGACGAGCGTAGAGCTTAAAGTCGTTGCCGACGTGGAGGAAAACAACATCTATAATGCAAGACGTATGCTCAACCGCGAGCTCAAATTAGCCCTTGACCCCGTTCGCGCCGCCTTCGACGAATCCGCCGAACCGGTAGTCGTGAACGTTAAGGGAAACGTGGAAAAATAGTTTTGATGAAAAAGAACCGGCCGGCTTTTACAGCCGGTCAGTTCTTTTATACCGTTACAAGGTCGATACGCGAGGCGCTGACGCTCACGTCGGAAACTCTTACCTTTACCGTATCGCCTGGGCGGTACGTTCTTGACGGCGTTATGACCGTCATGAGGGCCGGGACGTATTCCGTATTTACGGCGGGCATCCTTACAAAGCCCTCCGCGCCGTACGGCAGGCGCGCGAACATACCGGACGATGTGACGGACGTGATTACCGCGTCAAAGCTTTGTCCGATCTTACCTTTCGTATACGACGCCATATACAGATCGTCCATATCGCGCTCCAGTTTTGTCGCCGTCTCCTCGCACTCGTTTGATTTGAGCGCCGCTTTTTCGGCAAAAGCGGAAAGCGCCCTCTCCTTATCATCCTCTTTTTTGATCAGGAGCGTTTTTATTATGCGGTGGACGCACAGGTCGGGATATCGCCTTATGGGCGAGGTGAAATGGCAGTAATATTTTGTGCCGAGACCGAAATGCGGCGCGTTTTTATCGTCGTACTTCGCTTTCATCATACAGCGCAGGACGAGATAAGAGATTATCTCTCCCTTGCCCTTTTCCCTCGCTTTATCTATAAATCTGCATATCGTATCGGGATCGGCGGTTTGCAGATCCATATCGGACGTGTCGATGCCGAGAGCCGAGGCGAACGCTGACAGCGTTTTAAGCTTTTCCGCGTCGGGCGTGCCGTGGACGCGGTAAACGCACGGAAGATTGCGCTTATATAACAGTGTCGCCACCGCCTCGTTTGCGGCGAGCATGAACTGTTCTATTACGCGCTCGCTTACGCCGCGCTCTTCAATATACGCGTCTTTTACCTCTCCGTCGCCGTCAAGTATAAAACCGTATTCGGCGGAATCGAGGTCGAGCGCGTGACGGCGCTTTGATTTTTCCGAAAGCACGTTATAAAGCGATAAGATATCGTCCAGACCTCCGTTATCGAAAACGGGGGCGTATTTTTTATAATACCTGCTTTTTTCTCTGTTCTCTATTACGTCGTTCACCTCGGAATAAACTCCGCGCACCTTTGATCTTATGACCGTTTCATAAAGCTCGCAGTCCTTTATCTCGCCTTTTGCGTCTATTTTGATGCTCGCGGTGAGCGCGTATCTGTTCACGCCGGGATTGAGCGAGCAGGCGCCGTTTGACAGCGCCTCCGGAAGCATGGGGATGACGCGGTCGGCGAAATATATGCTCGTCCCGCGCAAAAACGCCTCCTCGTCCGTCTGCGATCCGTGTGTCACGTATTCGGACACGTCGGCGATATGGACGCCCAGAATAAAGCCTTTACCGTCGCGCGCGACGGAGATCGCGTCGTCAAAATCCTTTGAGTTTGCGCCGTCTATCGTAAATATGTTTTCGGCGCGTAAATCAACCCTGTTTCTTACGAGCACGCGGCGGGACGCGGCTTTTTCCGCGCAGTCGAGCACCGCCTCGGGAAACTCGGTCCGCACGGCGTACCCGTCGAGCTTTGCGTACACGTTCGGGTACAGCTTCTCAGAATTTCCGTACGTTTTCAATATCACGCCGCGCGCGGGCAGGCCGTTCGTCGTATCGGGGTACGATCTTATCTCGCACAGCACCTTGTCGTTATCGTTTGCGCCGCAGAGGTGGGCGGGGGATATGAGCGTGTCGAAGCAGAGCTTCTTATCGTCCGCGATAACTATGTGCTTTACGGTAAGCCTGCTCCCCTCCCTGCGTTTTATATATTTATAAACACCGGTAAACGTTTTTGTTCCGCGCGAAAGGACGGAGACGATATGCGCCTCCTCTTTGCCTCTGTAATTTTCAACGGTATATCTGACCGTGTCGCCGGTTACGGCGTCCTTAACGTGCTTTGACGGAACGAATATATCGACTTCCCTGTCGCCGCCCGCTAAAATAAAGCCGTACCCGTCGCGCGCCGCCTCGAACTTGCCCGTATAAACGCGTTCTTTTTTATTACTCTTGTTTTTTCTGTCCGCTTTTTTGAGCGTTTTTATCTTCTGTTTTCTGTTTGCCGTTTTTCTTTTACGCATAAACATCCTTCAAATCAAAATCGGCGCGTCGCCGCGCCGGTTTGTTTATTTCTTTATTCAGCCGTTGCCTGAGGTTCGGCTTCCGTCGCTTCCTCGGTCGTATCGGCCGTGGTGACCGCCTCGGTCGTGGTCGCCTCGGTCGTCGTCGCTTCCGTCGTCGTATCTTCAGATGCCGCGGTGGTCGTTTCAGCCGTTGTGTCCGTGGACTGATTGTTGTGCTGATAGTTCATAACGAGAGCGAAGATTATTACGACGATCGCGAACGCTATCGCGATGATCGTCGTTATCTTGGAAAGCTTTTTATCCTTAGAACGCTGCTTGTTCTTGCCCGAGTAGTTATCGGGGCTGCCGCCGGATATCGCCTGTGAAAGCTTGTTGGAACGACCGCCCGTCTGGAACAATACGAAAACTACAAGCGCTATAGCAAGCAATATGAGAAGTACCGCAAGTATGATATTTAAGATCTGCATTATATAAACCTCCAGAAAATATCGTAAAATATCAAGCCGGACACGGGTAATGAATACGAAAAGCGTACTTAAAAAAGCCCGTTGACCGAATAAGCCTGCTTATTATATCACAAAAAAATCGAAAATGCAATATCTAAATCAAAAAAACTTGAAATTTTTTATGAACTAATGTATCTGAAAAGATACGTAACGTCCTTGTTGTTGATTTTTCCGTCGCCGTTTATGTCACATTCGGGCGGAATATCATTCGGATTTGCCGAGATCATCCTGAACAGGTACGTGACGTCCTTATTGTTTTCTTTTCCGTCTCCGTTGATGTCGCCCGGAAGATGAACAGGCTCCGTTGTTTCCGGCTCTGTCGTTTCTGGTTCCGTTGTTTCGGGTTCCGTTGTTTCGGGTTCTGTCGTTTCGGGTTCCGTTGTTTCGGGTTCTGTCGTTTCAGGCTCCGTTGTCTCAGGCTCCGTCGTTTCCGGTTCCGTGGTTTCGGGGACGGTCGTTTCCTCGCCCGTCGTTTCGTCGGGCGCGGTTTCTTCGCCCGTCGTTTCGTCCTCGCCTCTCCACACGGCGTAGAGCGTCACTATTTCGCCGTTCTCCGTCGGCTCGACCTCCGTCACGGGCTCGCCGTCCGGCGTGAGCGCCCAGCCTTTGAATTCCGCGCCGTCCTTTGCGA
>CADBSB010000163.1 GCA_902797235.1 uncultured Ruminococcus sp.
GAATACGCCGGTATTCCAATGACGACAAACCGAAAAGAGCCGAAATAGCGCCGTTTGAGCGGGTTCGGATAACTCTTGTTACCCTATTTTATCACATATAAAATAAATGTCAAGCGTAAAAATTAAAAAGATTTTTTAAAGGTATTGACAAAACGCGTTTTTTGTGGTATACTGCTGTAAAGTAATTTGCTTTACAGGTGCGATATGGATTCGGATAAGGCGCGTATCTGCGTGTTATATGATATATACGGCGAGCTTTTGCCCGCGTCCGTTTCGGATTTTATCGATCTGTATTACAACAACGATCTGTCCTTATCCGAGATAGCGGAAAACACGGATATATCCCGTCAGGGCGTCCGCGCCGGACTTGTAAGGGGCTGCAAGCTTTTGAACGAGTACGAAAATAAGCTCGGGTTGTACGAAAAGTATAAGGACAACAACGACACCGTATCAAAGATAAAATCGGAAATATTGTCGCTTGATCTGGAAGACGATAAAAAGGATAAGATAATCGGTCTTATCGGCAAGCTCGTTTATTGAGGAGTAATAAATGCTTGAATCTTTATCGGAAAAGCTTTCAAGGGCTTTCTCCGTTTTCAAAAACAAAGGTAAACTGTCGGAATCCGATATAAAAGAGGGTATGCGGCAGATAAAGCTCGCGCTGCTTGAAGCGGACGTGAACTTTAAGGTCGTAAAGGAATTCATAAATTCCGTATCGGAGCGCGCAGTCGGACAGCAGGTCATGGAATCTCTCGTCCCGTCGCAGATGATAGTAAAAATAGTAAACGAAGAGCTTACCTCTCTTATGGGCGGTCAGGCGGAAAAGGTGAAATTCTCATCAAAGCCGCCTACGGTCATAATGCTCGTGGGCTTGCAGGGCGCCGGTAAAACGACGCACTGCGCCAAGCTTGCTAAGTTCTTTAAAGACAAAAACGAAAAGCGTCCGCTGCTCGTCGCGTGCGACGTTTACAGACCCGCGGCTATCAAACAGCTGCAGGTCGTGGGCGAATCCGTCGGCGTGCCCGTGTTCACGATGGGCGACAAGCTCTCCCCCGTTGACATAGCCAAAGCCGGCATAAACCATGCGATAAAATACGGCAACGACGTAGTTATAATAGATACCGCAGGTCGTCTTCACATAGACGAGGAGCTTATGGCGGAGCTGCAAAACATCAAAGCCGCGGTGGAGCCTAACGAAATACTGCTCACAATCGACGCTATGCTCGGTCAGGACGCCGTAAACGTCGCAAAGACGTTCAACGAGATGCTGGATATAACGGGCGTTATCTTAACGAAGCTCGACGGCGATACGAGAGGCGGCGCGGCGCTGTCCGTCAAATACGTCACCGGCAAGCCGATCAAATTCTGCGGCGTGGGCGAGAAAATGGACGCGCTTGAAATATTCCACCCCGACAGGATGGCGCAGCGCATACTCGGCATGGGCGACGTGCTCACGCTTATTGAAAAAGCGGAATCCGCGCTCGATATGAAAAAGGCCGAGGAGATGGAACGCAAGCTCTCCGAAAACCAGTTCACGTTAGCCGATTATCTCGACCAGCTCGATCAGCTCAAACGCATGGGACCGATAGAAAACGTGCTTAAAATGATCCCCGGCGCAAACGCCGCGGCGCTGAAGGACGTTCAGGTAGACGACAGACAGATAGACAGGACAAAGGCGATAATCCAGTCCATGACGCCGAAGGAAAGGAACAAGCCGTCTATAATAAACTCTTCCCGCAAAAAGCGCATAGCCGCGGGCTGCGGTATGAAGGTCGAGGACATAAACAGACTGCTCAAACAGTTCGAGCAGGCGCAGAAGCTGATGAAGCAGTTCAACCGCGACGGAGGCAAAAAGCTCTCCCGCCGCTTCGGAATAAGATAATAACCTCTAAAAGGTTATATATAAATTTCAGTAAATAATATTTGAAAGGAATTTACAAAAATGGCAGTCAAAATCAGACTTAAAAGAATAGGTGCCAAGAAAAACCCCTATTATCGCGTAGTAGTCGCGGATTCCAGATCTCCGAGAGACGGAAAATTCATAGAGGAAATAGGCACGTACGATCCCATGGCGGAGCCGGCATCCGTTAAAATAGACGCGGAAAAGGCCAATACGTGGCTCAAAAACGGCGCACAGCCCACAGAGACCGTCAAATCCCTGTTCGTAAAGAGCGGCATAATCTCCAAGTGACATAAGCCGCGCGCCTGACTGCACCGACGGCAGCGGCGCGGTGTTACAGCGTCGGAGAAACGGAATGAACAATGAACGCATACAAACAGATACTTGTCGACATTGCACGCGCCATAGTTGACGAACCGGACAGCGTTTCCGTTGATACGACGGAAGACGAGGACGGGACCCTGGTGCTGGTGCTTTCCGTTGCTCCCGATGATATGGGAAAGGTCATAGGAAAGCACGGCAGGATAGCAAAGGCGATTCGCTCCGTCATCAGAGCCGCGGCAAACCGCGGAGGCGACCGAGTAGCCGTTGAGATCAGATAACGTTATTAAAAAATACCGACGCAAAAGGCGCCGGCATTTTTTATTTTTTACGGAAGCTTTGAAAGCAGCTTCTTTACCGTATCGTTATCCTTGTACTTTTCAAGTAAGCCCTTGGCTTTGTCTGCCGCGGACGCGTCTCCGCCCAAGAATTTGTCTATAAGCGGTTTTACCTTTGACTTGATGTTTTCGGGAAGCATATCAACGAGCTTGCTTATTTCGCCGGCGTTTCCCGCGAGGTCTTTTACTTTGCCGAAAATATTGTTGAGGTTCATTTTTTTGCTCCTTTTTTTCTTTTATTATACCATATTTTTTATAAAATTCAAGTATTTGTGTTGATTTTTTTTATTCATTATGGTAAAATCAAAATGTATTGATATTTTCATTCGGAGGAATCCATGAAAAAAGGACTTATTATTATTCTGACAGCCGTTTTTGTTTTGCCGCTCATAGCCGCCTGCACGCCGCAGGAGACCGTCACGACGGATAATATAACGACGGTAAACGACATCACCACCGCGACCGATACGGAAAACACGTCCGAGGTGACGGATACGGAGACCGGCGCGGTAACTACCGAAGAGGCGATAACCGACGAGGATCCCGTTTTTTATACGCCCGTCGAAAAAAGCAAGGTAGACGCCGCAAATCTCGATTACAGCGGGCTTGACTGGACCAATTCCATAACGTACGCAAACGAGATGGCAAACGGCGTACAGGGCAGATTTACCGACGCGAACAGGACCGCGTTTGAAATAAAGAACAATAACATGACTATGACGTATCATATTCTGCAAAACGATACGATGATAGTCAATTCCTTAACTAATTCAAAGGGTGTTCCCTACTTTGAAAACACCATGGACGCCTACGTGCGCATCGGCGACGATTATTATCTCGCGTCCGAGTCGCTTTACAGCGGCAGGATGAACAGCCAGAGGATGGGATACTATTATTACGATTTCCGTTTAAGAGATCAGAATTTCATAGATCCGGACACTAAAAAGCCGTACACAGAGGGCGAGGCGTATATCGACGTAATAGCCGAATACGGCGATAAATTCAAGGGCAACAACGTAAAGGACTTCAAATGCGAAAACGGCGTGATTTCGTACATCGTCACAACGCTTTCGGAGCCTTGTATACAGCTGTTCAACAACATCAACGTTTCGTCCGAAGAATTCGACGCGATACAGATCACCATCAAGGCGGACGCCGCGGATATACTGAGCCTGCTCCTGCTCGTTGACGGCGGCAAGGAATACAGCCCGGACAGACAGCTCGTGCACAGATTCAACGCCGGTGAGACTACCACGCTCGTTATCCCGTTTTCCGCGATGAAGGATTTTCACGGCACGATAACGGGTATGAAGATAGTTTGCGGCGCGGCGAAAAAAGAGACCGTCACGATATCCGAAATGAAGCTCTTGAAGCGCGGCGGCACGTACCTTCCGCTTCTGCTCGACAGATCGTACCACACGTATCCCGACAAGCTGCACGAGGAGCTGCGCGTCGTGGCGACGGAAAAATATACGGAAAGCGGTTATTTCGGAACAAGGATAGAGATTCCCGCCTCTACCGTCCGCAAAATAGTACTTAAAGGCGAGGGCGGCGAATACTACGGCATACCCGACGACTTTGATTTTTCAACGCTTGAATACGTGGGATTCGACATAAAAGGCGTCGGAATATACGGCCTTATAATCCCCTACGACCAGAACGGAACTGTTAAACTTGAGCTTAAAGACAGCAAATATA
>CADBSB010000164.1 GCA_902797235.1 uncultured Ruminococcus sp.
ATGAGGTCAAGGACGATGCAGACCTTGCGGGGGGATATCCTGGCGTATTTTAAATATGCTCTTGCTTCCATTTGAAGTGTTCCTCCCTATTATTTCGCTTTGTCCTTGGTACCCGCATGACCCTTGAAGGTACGAGTGGGTGCAAACTCACCGAGCTTATGACCGACCATATCTTCTGTAATAAATACGGATATGTGTGACTTACCGTTGTGTACGGCTATCGTGTGACCGACGAATTCGGGATAAATCGTTGACGCTCTGGACCAGGTCTTGATTATCTGCTTGTTGCCGGATTCATTCATGGCAACTACCTTGTTGAAAAGCTTTTCTTCAACAAACGGTCCCTTTTTCAGACTTCTTGACATCGTTTTTTCCCTCCTTCTTACTTACTGTTCCTGTGTTTTACGATGAGGCGTTCCGTTCTTGCCTTCTTGTTTCTCGTCTTATAACCGAGAGCGGGTTTGCCCCACGGTGTAACGGGAGACGGACGGCCTATCGGGGATTTGCCTTCACCGCCGCCGTGCGGGTGATCGCACGGGTTCATGACGGAACCGCGCACCGTCGGGCGAACGCCCTTGTGGCGCGTCTTACCGGCTTTGCCGAGCTTTACGTTTTCATGCTCGAGGTTGCCGACCTGACCTATCATAGCCTTGCAGTCCAGTCCGACTATACGGACCTCGCCGCTCGGCAGTCTGATCTGCGCTACGCCGTTTTCCTTAGCCATGAGCTGAGCGGCGGAGCCTGCGGATCTTACGAGCTGAGCGCCCTTGCCGGCGTAGAGCTCAATGTTGTTTATGAACGTACCGACGGGTATGTTGGCTATCGGAAGCACGTTGCCGGGCTTTATATCGGCCTCGGCGGAGGAGTATATCACGTCGCCGACCTTTAAGCCGAGCGGAGCGATGATATAGGACTTCTTGCCGTCCTCATACTGGATGAGTGCGATATAAGCGGTGCGGTTCGGATCGTATTCGATCGCGGTGACGGTCGCCGCGCGGTCGTCCTTGCGCTTGAAATCTATGATCCTGTACTTCTGCTTGTTGCCGCCGCCCTTGTGGCGAACGGTGATCTTGCCGTAGCTGTTTCTGCCGGCGTGTTTCTTTTTGATGAAGATAAGGCTTCTCTCGGGAGTACTCTTTGTTATCTCCTCAAACGACGGAGAAGTCATATGTCTTCTGCCCGGAGTAGTGGGCTTATATTTCTTAACAGACATTATTTACCCCTCCTTACATGATACCGTCGAAGAACTCGATCGTCTTGGAATCGGGCTTCAGCGTTACGACAGCCTTTTTCCAGGCCTTCGTGTAACCGCTGTGCACGCCGAGTCTCTTCGGTTTCTTTTTAACGTTTATAACGTTTACCTTGGCGACCTTTACGCCAAACACGGATTCGACAGCCGCCGCGATCTCGGGCTTCGTCGCCTCGGGAAGTACCTCAAAGCTGTACTTCTTGTCTGCGATCTCAGTCATCGTCGCTTCTGTTACTATCGGTCTTATGAGAACATCATATACTGTTTTCATGCGTATACCTCCGATACCTTAACGGCGGCTTCCTTGGACATTACGAACGTATCAGCGTTCAAAACGTCGTATACGTTGATCGTATTGTACTGCGCCGTCTTTACTCCGGGGATGTTGGCAAAGCTCTTTATGACCTTCTCGTCTACCTTGTCAAGCACTACAAGAGCCTTCTTGCCGGCGCCTATCGCGTTAAGCATATTCACCATGACTTTGGTCTTGTATTCCTCGGTCGCGATAGCGTCTACTATCACGAGGTTCTCGCTCTTCGCCTTCTCGGACATAGCCGAGCAGAGAGCAAGCTTTCTGACCTTCTTGTTGAGGTCGGTGCGGTAAGATCTCGGCTTCGGTCCGAGAGCTACGCCGCCGTGCGTCCACTGCGGTGAACGGGTGGAACCCTGTCTGGCTCTGCCTGTTCCCTTCTGTCTCCACGGCTTTTTGCCGCCGCCGGAAACCTCTGTACGGGTGAGAGTGGACTGTGTGCCCTGTCTCTGGTTGAGCAGGTAAGCGCGTACAGCCGCGTGCATAACGGACTGATTCGGTTCTATTGCGAATACGGAATCGGCAAGCTCTATCTCGCCGGCATCCGCGCCCGTCATCGTAACTACTTTGAAATTAGCCATTGTTGTTTCCTCCTCCCCGCTTATTTGACAGTGTTGCGAATGAACACTATGCCGCCCTTGGCACCGGGAACGGCGCCCTTAACGGCTATCAGGTTTTTCTCGGCGTCAACTTTTACGACCTCAAGGTTGAGGATCGTGACCTGCTCCGCGCCGTACTGACCTGCCATCTTCTTGTTCTTGAAGATGCGGGACGGATCGGAGTTGGCGCCCATTGAACCGGGCTGACGGTGAACGGGGCCCACGCCGTGCGTCATTCTTAATCTGTGGCAGCCCCATCTCTTGATAACGCCGGAATATCCGCGGCCCTTTGTGATGCCGGTGATATCGACCTTCTCGCCCGCGGCGAAGATGTCCGCCGTTACGATGTCGCCCGCGTTGTAGGTGCTGCAATCTTCAAGTCTGAATTCCTTTAAGTGCTTTTTGGGAGCGGAATCCGTTTTCTTGAAATGGCCCTTTAAGGGTTTGCTTAAATGCTTGTCGGATACGTAGCCGTAACCGAGCTGAACGGCGTCGTAGCCGTCAGTTTCAACGGTCTTCTTCTGAGCGACCACACAGGGGCCGGCCTCGATGACCGTTACGGGAATGACTTTTCCCGCGTCTGCGAAAATCTGCGTCATGCCGATTTTCTTTCCGATGATTCCTTTTTTCATCTTTTTCCTCCATTCAATTATTGGTCGGATCTCTCCGACATGACCGAACGGTCTGCGCCTTTGTTTTCCGCCCTGCCGAATGACAGTTAAGGAATAATCTATATTATACGGCGCAAATCATTACCTTGGTTTTTGTTGTTCTTACTTTATTGAAGAACTTGCGTCGATCTTTACCTCAACGCCGGCGGGCAGATCCATATTCGTCAGTGCGGATAAGACCTTGTCCGAGGGATTGAGAATGTCTATCAGTCTCTTATGAGTTCTCGTTTCGAACTGCTCACGGCTGTCCTTGTACTTATGGACCGCGCGGAGTATCGTAACGATTTCACGCTCTGTGGGAAGCGGTATGGGGCCGGATATTTTGGCGCCCGCGCGCTTTGCCGTCTCCGCTATCTTTTCCGCGGCGGCGTCTGCAAGCGTGTGATCATAGCTTCTGATCTTGACTCTGATGATCTCCTTTTTTGCCACTGTTGTTTCCTCCTTTTAAATTTTGTGATTTAAAAGGGCTTTGGAATTTTGCAAACACGGCATCGGGTGTTTCCACCTCTGCCCTTACGAAAACCGGATACCGTCACACGTTTGCGGACCGGCCTCCGGGATGAATAAACAATGCCAACTTAACGGATTGCCGCCGGATTATGAAATGTCCGGGGAATATCCATTGACCTGCCGTTTTGTTTGTAAAAACCATCTCGCCCGGTTTAAAATCGGACATACTCTGCGGAAAAACCCGTTTGATTTAACGGCAACCTCCCGCTTCATCGCACATCAAGCCTTGCAAGTATATCACAATAATAATTTTTTGACAATATCTTTTGGAAATATTTATGTGAATTTTTTGTAAATTCTGCTTATTTTTTCAAAATAACGCCGCTTATGCGGCAATTCGCGGAGCGTAAGCGAGAATTCACGGCGGTGCAAACCGTCGATTCACGGAAAGCCCCGAAAGCTCTTAAATCTCCCTCGTTTTAATGAATCGCCCTTGCGGGCATGAATCGAGCTTAAGGTCATGAATTGACGCTTTGCGTCATTAAAAATCCTTTTTCGCTCTTGACATATCTATCAAATTGTGTTAAAATATGTCAATAAAACATTGGGGGCGTCATTATGGATTATCTTAACGAATACAACAGATGGCTTTCGTCCGATAAGGTGGATGAAAAAACGAAAGAAGAGCTTAAAAATTACGACGAGGAGACGAAAAAACTGTATTTCCACGGCTTTTTGTCGTTCGGTACGGCGGGCTTACGCGGAGTTATGGCGGCGGGCACCAACGCGATGAACGTTTACACCGTGGCGCACGCGACGCAGGGCTTATCCGACCTCGTCAACGCCGAAAAAAGAGCCGACGACGGCGTGGTCATAGCGTACGACAGCAGAAACAATTCAGAGCTGTTTGCAAAAACGGCGGCTGAGGTGCTTTGCGGCAACGGGATAAAAACGTACCTGTTTGAATCCTTGCGCCCGACGCCTGTTTTATCCTTCGCGGTCAGATATCTGAAGTGCGCGGCGGGCGTCAACATCACCGCGTCACACAACCCGAAGCAGTATAACGGATATAAGGCTTACTGGGAGGACGGCGCGCAGCTCGCGCCGGCGCTCGCGGACAAGGTCTCCTCGTATATGAGCCGCGTCGATATACTCGACGGCATAAAGAAAACGCCGCTCGATAAAGCGGAAAAACAAGGAATATTGAAATATATAGGCGAGGACGTCGACAAGCCGTACCTTGACGCGGTCGAGGCGCAGCTGATAGACAGGCAGACCGTCGCGCACGCCGCCGATCTCGGCATAGTCTATTCTCCGCTGAACGGCGCGGGATACAAAATGGTGCCGGAGATCCTCCGCAGGATAGGCATCAAGAACCTGCATATAGTACCAGAACAGGCGGAGCCCGACGGAGAGTTCCCGACGACGCCGTTCCCGAATCCCGAATTCAAGCAGGTTTTCGAGCCGGGCATAAAGATAGCGGACAGAATAGGCTCCGACCTTATAATCGCCACAGACCCTGACGCGGACAGAATGGGTATCGCCGTAAGGCAGAAGGACGGACAGTTCGTAACGCTGACGGGCAACCAGCAGGGCGCGCTTCTTATCGAATACATCATAACGGCGCTCAAAAACACCGGCAAATACCCGAAGCACCCGTACGTCATAAAGAGCTTCGTTTCGACAGAACTCGCGGCGAAGATAGCGCGCGACAACGGCTGTGAATGCTACGACGTTTTCACCGGCTTCAAATACATCGGTGAGAAGATGAATATGACCGAAAACGACGGGACGGACACGCATTTCCTGCTCGGCTTCGAGGAATCCTGCGGCTACCTGCGCGGAACGTATGCGAGGGACAAGGACGCGGTAGTCGCGGCGATGCTTATATGCGAGGCGGCGGCTTACTACTCACAGCAGGGCAAAAACCTCTACGACGCGATGCAGGATATATACAAAAAGTACGGCTACTACCGCGAGGCGACCGACAGCGCGTACATGGAAGGGCTTGACGGACTTGAAAAAATGGCGGCTCTTATGGACGGTCTGCGCAAAGACCCGCCGAAGAGCTTCGGCGACATACCGATAACGTCGTATATCGACTATTCGATACCCGCGGAGTACGATATGAAGACGGGCAAGGTCACAAAACTCGATTCCGACACGACGAATACGCTCTACTATAAATCGGGCGACGACGTCATAGTGATACGCCCCTCCGGCACGGAGCCGAAGATAAAATTCTATTACATGGTATCAGAGAAGACCGCGAAAAAAGCAGACGAAAAGCTTGCGAAATTCAGGAAGATACACGAGGGGATAATTAAGAAATAATCTGAAAAACGGCATCGCAAAGATGCCGTTTTTCAGACTACAGTATACAGATTGGTGTCATTTAACCGTTTCGATTGATTTGGCGGTTTAGCCTGCAGCTATTGTTATATACTGCATTACACCGCCGAACGTTTCGCCATTATTAATATATTTATAGTCAACGTCTGCGCGTACCCAAAGTTCATCTCCGTTTGGTATCGCGGTTAAAGTTATACTTTGCGTCGTAACGTCATAATCTGAAACGTCGCGTTTGAACGCTTTCTCCACGCTGTTAATTATCTTTTCCTTATCTATCTTCGTATTAAGATACGGCTCGTATTTTTTATCGCTTGTCATACATTTGAAACTTATGACATCGCCGCCGTTTCCTATCACGACTTCGATTGTATCAGCTCGGTATACGCTGTCAAGTTTTCTTTTGAATATTATACGGTACTCCGCGCTGAAATCCGGATCCTGTTCTATGAAATTCACGTAGTCTTGTTCTATCTCTTCTTTTGAATATTTGTACGATGTATCCAGCTTAACGGTTTTTATCATAGCGTCACAATTCTCTGTTGATACTCCGGTATATTCAAGTAAAATGTTTCTCGCATAATCAATAAACTCAAGCCGACTTGAATGTGCGTTTACGGGAGATTTATAACCATCTCCTGTTTTATTTGAATAGCTGTTATATGAAACAATTCTTCCCGTCTCTTCATCAAGCATAAACAGACCGTCTTTGGCGTCGTATTCATCATATACGCCGTCATAACTGCTGAATTCCAAAGTATGTGAATAAAACAACTCGTGCTCATAACCGAAAACTGAGACTTTTTTATTTTCTATTCCCGTTTTCGTCGTTTTATTGCTTGTAATCAATTCATTTCCATCGTACTTTTCGGTCGAAGCCTGCGGCTCCATGCCCTCTCCGTATTTATATAAGAGTATTTTGTACGTATCATTTGATAAATAATTTTCGTCATTACCTGTAGTATTACCGCAAGCGGCAAGAATGAAGGATACTGATAAAACTGTAATTAAAAATATAAGTTTATTTCTCATATTTTTCTCGACAATCCCCGTTATTTACTGTTTAATCGTTATCTCATACTCGCTTGCTTTGTCCATATCGACGTTGAACGAGAAGGAGTACGTTCCGTCTTCGTCGTAGTAGACCTGGTATCCGTCGTAGCCGTTGACGCCGGCGAGCTTTATATCCGTATCCTTGCCGTCAGCCTTGAACGTTACGGTGGGCGTTTTATAATCCGAGAAACCGTAAACTCTGACCGCGCAGGTGCCTTTGCCGCCGCTGAGTTTAAAGGTCGCCGTGTTGTTCTTTGCGCGGACGGACGGGATGAAATTGTCGCTTACCGTCTCGCCTTCTATCGCGGTCACCTTGTACGGGTCGATACAGCTGTCGGCGCGAACGTTTCTTACGTTGTCGTCGTTTTTGCTTGTGCTGTAGCCCCACGGCAGAAGGATTATATCAAGGTCGATGACGTCGCCCTTTTTGAGCGTTACCTCGCCTAAATCGAGCGAGAGCGAGCCGACGTTTAATGATCCGTCGTATTTATCGCGGAAGATAAAGTTTCCGTCAAACTTCTTGCCGCCTATCGTTATATCCGCCCTCTTTACGATAAGACCGAAGTTGACGCTGTCCGTCACGCTTCCGCCGAAATAATCGAAATACGGGTACTCTTTTCCGAGCTTGACCGTTCTTTCCGTGTCTATCTTTACGTCTTCTATCACCATGTTTCCGTTTTCGTCCAAGTATCCGACCTTTGCGTACGTTATGTCGCGGCTGTCCGTCGTGAAGAACGCGAAATCGTTTCTGAAATCCTTGAAACTGACGTCGTCAAGCACTTCAAGCCTTATGGTGTAGTACGTTCTGTTTTCGTCAGTCTGCGCCATTTCGGTATGTCTGTACGTCGCCTTGATCTTGCCGTCGTCCGACAGATATTTTGTTCTCACGTCCGCGTAGATCGGACCGGTGGAAACGAGATCGGATACCTGATATTCCGTTTGGATATGGTTGCCGTCCGCGTCCTTATACTGCAAGAAGTAGTTTCTGCCCATGCTCGTATGCTGCGTGCCTCTGTTGTTGTCCCAAAGCGGCGCGGAATTCGAGCGGAAGTCGGGGAGGACGAATCCGTCCTTGCCGTAAACGTAATACGGCGTTATGCAGTTAGTTTCCGTTACGCCGACGGAGAGATGATAATACGGGATATGGAAGGCGATGAACGAGATCTGCTTCAACGGATAGTTGCCCCAGTTCTGATACAGATGAAGCATCGTGAACTGCTTGTTTTCATCCTTGCCTACCGTTATCGGCACGTACGTTTCGCCGTACGCCGCCGCGCCCGTCGCGTTTTCGGGGAAGTAGAGCGGCTCCTCGTTTTCACCGTCGAAGTTTTTGCCGACCTCAAGCGGCATCGGGAGCATAACTCCGTTTTCGTCGAGCATCGCGGCGCATTCAAGTCTGCCTCTTCTCGTGTTCCTGTTCTCCGCGGTCTCTACGTATACCGTTCTGTCGACAACTCCGTCGCCGCAGAAGAGCGCGTTTACCTTGAAATGCTTGTTCGGCTGGCTGTACATGGCCGGAGAGAATTCTATCGCCTTGACGGAGAAGACGTAGCTGCCCGTCAGCGCGTCGTAGCCCAAAAACTTTGCGTCGTCCGCGGTTTTGAAAATGTAAACGTCGGTCAGCGGGTTGCGCTCTATATACGCCTCTTTCCGTAAATCGTTGAACTGATGCGACGTCGTCGTATAAACTCTGTGGCCGAACTGTATGTCGCCGCCCTTTTTGATCGTGCCGGTTATCTCGATACCGCGCGATATGACGTAATTGCCGTCCTTTGCTTCGACCTTGATATAGCCGTTATTATCCTTAACGGGCATTATTATGCCGTAGACGCCGACGCCCTTGACGTCAAAGCCGACGTATTCCGTGCTTGAAAAATCAAAGCCTTCAAGCGTTGACGTCTCGCCGTTTTTATTCTTCAAAACGATCTTCCTTACGGTATCCTCGGGTATAACGACCCTTGTTTCAAGTCTGCCGCCGTCCTTATAATCGGCGGTCGCAACTGCGCGAACGACCTCGTGCATCTTATCGGAATACGTATGGAAAATATGCTCCATGGCAAGCGGCACCGTGGCGTCGCCGACGCTTATAGCCTTAAGCTCGCTTATTTCTATTTTTTCTCCGCTCTGATAGCCGCAGTCAACGCGGAAGCCGGTGACGCTGCCCGTGTAGTCGGGTATCGCGGACATCGGTACTATGATAGTATACCACTGACCAGCGACGATCCTTACGCCGAGCGACTGATCCTGATTGAACTGCTTCTGCGAGCCCGCTATAATGTAGAAATATACGGAGGAGGAATACTCCGTTTTGATCGTCATTCTTACGGCGTTATATTTATCCGCGGAAAAATTCGTCGCCGAGTAGATATTCGGGTCGAGAGCGCCGGTTACGGTATAAGAAAGCGTGCCGTTTTTCTTCGTTATCTTTTTTACGTCGCCGCTGCCCGCCCATTTGCCGGTTTCGGCTATCAGATCGTACGCTTCCTCCGCTGCCGTATCGGTCGGCTGGATGAACGTCTGGTCGCGGAAACGGAAATCGTAATAGTAATAGCCTATGCGGTTGCTGTTCATTCTGCCGTTTGAAAGCGAATGAGCGGAGCTGAATTCCGTGCCGGTTGAATTTATAACGTAGGCGTCCATCGTATCGTTGAAATACGCTTTGCCGTCAGCGTTATAAAGACCTTTGACCTGCTTGTTTCCCTGTTCCGTAAGATTGTAGATCAGGGACATATTCTGGTTTCTGATCTCAAACATATTTCTCACGGTGTCGATAAATTTGCCGGACACGCCGTCCGCACGCGCGGCGGCGTTAGTTATCGTTGCGTTCCAGTCCGTCTTTGATAAGTCGACGTTATTCGGGTCAACGGGATCGCGGTCCGTTTTTTCGTAAAAAACGGGATCCTCGTCAACGATGGGTTCTTCGGTCTCAACGTCCGTCGTTTCATCTGTCGTCATTTCATCCGTCTCCTTTTCCGTTGTTATTTCAGCGGTTTCGCTTGTTGTGCCGTTGTCTTGTGTCGTCTCGGGCGGCACCGTTGTGTCGCACGCGACGATCGACAAAAGCATCAGGGCGATAAGTACAGCCGATATTATTTTTTTCATATTTACCTCCGCGGTGATCATACTCGAATAATTATAACTTCTTTTTGAATATTTGTCAAGTATTATCGCATATTTTTTATGTATTATCATCTTTTCCCACCCACGTATGGGTGTAATGCTCTATTATTTTGTCCTCGACCTTGACGGCTACCTGATACTGATCCTCGTACACTATCTCGCCCGGGGTGTTGGTATATACCAGATAATACGGATGCTCGTATTTTTCAAGCAGCCAGAGCGCGGGGCGGATAAGCTTCATCATTTCCTTCGTGTTCTCCGTCTTGAAAAAACAGATGACGCGCTCCTTGTTCATGCACTGAGGCGGAAACGGCAAAATCTCCGCAAACCACGCGTCTATTTCCTTATATAAGTCCGCGTCCTCTTCCTCCATAACGTCGTCCTGTATGAGCTTCCAGCACATACTGAAAACGCCCTTTTCATACATCGTATCGGCGGCAAGCTCTCTGCCCTGTATGCGCAGATATTTGTATTCCATAAAACCACCCCTTATATCTTTTGAAATCATTTTATCATAAATAAATCCCAAAATCAAGCCTTTATATAAATATTTTAAAAGCATTGACATTATATACATACTATGATATAATCGGTTTGTGAGGTAAAGGTATGAAGCAAAAAGCAATAAAGACCCCAAGGCTTATACTCGGGGAAATAGAAGATAAAGACAAAGACGATCTGATAAGTATGATGACGGATCCCGGGGTTTACGGCACGTACATGGTGCCGGACTTGGATACGGAGGAGAAAAAAGCGGCGCTTTTTGAGCGGCTCCGCGATATTTCACGATCTGACCGTTTTTTCTACGGGGTATTTTTGCAACACAAATTGATAGGTATAATACACGAGGCGGGCGGAACTGATGACGAGCCGGAGATAGGCTACGTCATAAGCCCTGCGGAAAAAGGCAAAGGCTACGCGACGGAAGCGTTTTCCGCCGCCGTATCCGCCCTTTTCGACGGCGGCGCGAAGGCCGTGGTCGCCGGCGCGTTTGAAGAAAACCCGGCAAGCCTGCGCGTAATGGAAAAATGCGGGCTGTCAAAGACCAAAGAGACCGAGGATATAGAATACAGAGGGAAAATACATAAGTGTATTTACATGAAAATCAAAAGGCTGCCGTGATCTAAAACGACAGCCTCTTTCATTTATTGTTCTTGTTGCTGCATGCCTTTCATCGCTTTTCTTTCATACTTGTCCGTATACATCAAAAGATCCGCGCGGTGTATGACGTCCCGGACGTTCTTATCCGTATTCGGGTCGTATACCGCCATACCGAGGGATACGTTTATCTCCTCCCACGGATGCTCGGACAGAGCGCATATCTCCTCGCTTTTTTCGATAAATATGCGTTCAAGGTCTTCTCTTGCAAGATAGTCCTCTTCTTTAAGTATTACGACAAATTCGTCGCCGCCTATGCGGAACACGGGACTGTACTGGAACACGCGGCAGATAAGGTGACATGAATTTTTGATATATATATCGCCTTTTTCGTGGCCGTACAAATCGTTTATGTCCTTCAAGCTGTCGCAGTCGAGCATTATTATGGCGAATTCCGCTTTGCCCTCCGCTTTATCGAGCTGCTCCTGCAATTCTCTGATATATATATCGTACGCGCCCTTGTTCTTGACGTGCGTCAAAGCGTCGCCGTAGGCAAGACTGTTCAGGTCGTTTATATAGCTTTTGAGATGCGTGATTAGCTTGTTTACGGTGCGGGTGAGGACGCTTATCTCCGTTGTGGAGCCGCTGTAATCGAATTTCACGTCGTAGTCGCCTTTTTCAAGCCTGTCCGCAGTCTCCGTAAGGTCTTTAAGCGGTTTTGTGATTTGACCCGTGAGCCTGAAAGCGAGGAATACGAACACTATGAGTATCACGGCGGATATGATAACGATGAGCCACGTTACACGCACCGTTTCGCCGTTTATCTCTTCCTCGGATACGCATACGTTCAGGCGCATACCGTTATGCAGCGTCATCCACACGGCTTCTCTCTTGATGCCCTCGAACGTGTAGGTGACGAACATGCCCTCGTCCTCCTTTTTGTCCGTGCCGAGAAGTCCGTCCGGCACCTTCGGTATATCCTCCGGCGCCATTACCGTAACGTCTATCTTCGGGTGATATACTATCGTTCCGTCGTCCTCGTTTATGAAAGCGTAGCCGCTTTTATATAATTCTATATTATTGACCTGAGAGGCGAGAGTGCTGTAATCTATCTCAATACCCACAACGCCGATGAAAACGCCCTTGCGGTACACAGGAGTATTGTAGGAAATGACGCGGACGTCGAGATTGTCCGTTATGTAGGGCGACAGCCATATGGGGTTGCCCGTGTTTTTCGGTACCGTGAACCAGACGAGCTTTGAGGTGTCCGACGTATCGTACATCGTTATATCCGTTACCTCGTGCTCCTTGAAGCCCGTTCCGTCGAGGTCTATATACCAGAAGCCCTTTTCCGTCGTTGAAACCGTTGGGTCTATGCGGTAGTAATACGTAAGTACACCGTTTGTTTTGTGCGCCATTTTGTCAAAAAACGTGCGGGCGCGGTCAACGTGCTCGCTGAAATTTTCCATATCCGTTATATCGAGATCGGTTTTTATGAACGTCGATACGTCGTCGACAGCGCGGCTGACGCTGTCAAAATAATAGTCGAGGTTCTTTTTTCCGGTCTGACACATCAGATAAAGAAGCTGATCCGTGCCCCTTGTTCCAATCCTTGTGGTGGCGATGACGCCGATAACAGATACGCTCGTTATTGCTACTACAATAGCGAAGACCGTAAAAATCGTTATCTTTGTCCTTAAAGATCTCATTATAAAGTATCCTTTCAAAGTGATATATTACCCGTCAGTACAGACAAAGGCTCACTATGCTGACCGCTCCCGCACGATCGCGTGCGTACAGTCGGTTTGAAACAGTATAACATACAAAACCCGAAATGTCAACCCTTTATGCGAAAGAATAACAGGCGCCGGTTTTCGGCGCGGCGTGATAATGAAGTATTATGATATTTCTTTACCGCGCCGAAGCTAAATTCGCCTAACGGCGAGCTAAATTATGCTCC
>CADBSB010000165.1 GCA_902797235.1 uncultured Ruminococcus sp.
ATAGCAAAAAGATCGAGCCACAGCAGAGGCAGCGCGATAGATCTGACGCTTTTTGATATGGAGGCGGGCAGAGAGGCGGATATGGGAAGCCCGTTCGACCTTTTCAGCGAAAGATCGCACCCCGATTTTCGCGATATAACGAACGAGCAGTATGAAAACCGCATGATGCTGCGAAACGTAATGGTAAGAAACGGTT
Organism: uncultured Ruminococcus sp.; assembly: GCA_902797235.1. Classification (GTDB taxonomy): domain Bacteria; phylum Bacillota; class Clostridia; order Oscillospirales; family CAG-272; genus UBA1248. The sequence goes on from CADBSB010000165.1 coordinate 197, forward strand.
TCAGACCGTTTGAATGCGAGTGGTGGCATTTCACGCTGAATGACGAGCCGTATCCCGATACGTATTTTGAGTTTCCCGTATCGTCTGCGTATCTGAGAAGATAAAAAGGAGAGCTTGAAAATGAAGATCACGGTCATAAACGCTTCGGAAAAAAAGGGCGTAACGTACCGTTTAAAGGAGGCGTTCCTCGATAAGCTGAGAGACTGCGCGGATATAACGGAATTTTATCTGCCGCGCGACTGTCCCGGCTTCTGCGCCGGCTGTATCACCTGCTTTTCAAAGAGCGAAAAGCTTTGTAAGGATGCGGAGTATACTCAAAAAATAGAGCGCGCCATGCTTGACGCCGATCTTCTCGTTTTCACCTCGCCCGCGTACGTTTTCCATGCCACGGGAGCGATGAAGGCGATGCTCGACCACTTCGGATACAGATGGATGCCGCACAGACCTGCTGAGGAAATGTTCGGCAAGCGCGCCGTTATAATAACCCAATCCCTCGGCGCGGGCGGAAAATCGGCGGCAAAGGATATGAAGGACAGCCTTTCATGGTGGGGCGTGAGCAGTATAAAAACGTACAGCTTCCGTCTGTTGAGCGACGTTGTGTGGGATAAGATCCCCGAAAAAAAGAGGGCGGCGATGACGGAAAAGCTCGTATCCGCCGCAAATAAAATAAAAAAGACGGATCATAACAGACCCGCCCGCTGCAATATTATGACAAAGTTGAAATTCTACGCCGCAAGGATGATGCAGAAAAATCTCGGAAAGAGAAATCCCGAATATACGGATTATAATTACTGGAAAAACAACGGCTGGACGGGCTCAAAAAGACCGTGGAAGCAGAATTAACTAAAGAGTTTTTTTGCGCTTTAACGCTCTGACGTTTTACATTTCAAAAAGCAAAAAAATCAAGCGGTTTTCAGCGCCTGACGCGCCAAAAACCGCTTTTTGCTTATTTAAAAATAGCTGACCTTGATTTTCTTTCCCATAAGGCGCAGGGCCTTTGATAATTCTTCCACAAGATTCATTTTAATGCTGAAATTTATGGGAAGATCGGGGTTCTGATGTGCGGGGTTTACGGCTCTTCCCACGTAAAAGTTTATATCCGTCGCTTCCTCGAATAAAATGCGGCTGATGAGCGATGCGCCGTCCTGACCGTAGCTCCATTTTTCATACAGCTTGTTTTCGCCTATAACGTCGTTTGCGTACTCCACTACCTTGTTTACGGTTATGACGCCCTCCGTTACAAGATCGACGCCTTCTATCTTTGCGACCGGCGGCACGTCGCTCGATACGAAGTTCAGGCTCGTTTCAAGCGGCTTTTTCAGATATTCCGACGCGATGGACGCGGTGGTACCGCCGCATACTATGTGCTTGCCCTCTTTTGAGAAGAACAACGACATCATCTTACCGCAGTCGTCTCTGTTTCTCGGCGGACCGAAAAGGATATTGACCGGCGCTCTCTTGCGGGCTTTTATTATACATACCGTCGCGTCGTCTCCCGGCTCGCCGCCGTATAGACTGTAAACCTCGTCTATAAGCATGGAGGAGAGCGTTTTGGCGGTATATCCGCCGGCGACCGCCGCCTCCATAAAGGCGATTATCTCCTCTCTCTGCCAGCCGAAATTGTATTCAAGACCAATCCCGGCGTGGGGGCATCCGTCGCTCATGGCGATAAATACGTCGTCCTCCTGCAAACGGATGAATGAACGGTATATCTTTTTACCGCCTATGTTCAGCTCCGTTTTCGGATAATCGTAATTCTTACCGCCGCGTATAAGTATGGTCAGCGGGTTATCGTACTGAATAAGCTCTATTTCACGGTTCTTTACGACGTGCATTATCGTAAAGGTCGAATATGCCACGCCGCGCACGGAGCAGATAGGCAGCGTCTGCGCTATCGTTTCCACGCAGTCGGAAAGCGTCAGTCCCTCGGCTATCAGAGTTGATATTATCTTGCTTGTAAGCGTAGATAAAATACTCGCCTTAACACCGCTGCCGAGCCCGTCCGCAAGCACGGCGACGTAGGAATCCTCGTCGTGCTCCACTATATCCACGTGGTCTCCGCAAAGCTGCTCGCCGTAATGGTTTATGCTTTTGTAACCGACGTCCGCGTAAAGATTATTCATTTGAAATGCTCTCCTTCAGCTTTGTCAGCGCTATCTTCGTCTCGGCTACCGTTTCACCTAAAAGCGACGCGATCTCCTGCGCTATGCGCATTTGCTTGTCGACCACGTTGTCCGCTATTTCCACGGTCTGCCGGCTTATGCTCTCTTTCTTTTCACGCTCGGATTCCTCATCCGTAACGTCTCTTAAAATACAAACTATAAGGTTGTAGTTTTTATCGTATATTATAGTCTGTTCAACGTATTTGTCGTATTCCGCTAAATAAACCCGTTTGTCCTTTATGTTCCGCCTTGTTTTCAGAACTTCAAGGAAAGGCGTGGGATCGAGCACGCGTATGAGCTGTTCGCCCATAATATCGGACGACGATCTCACCTTCAATATCCTCATGGCGGATTCGTTTATTTCCTGCACTTCGAGCAGATCGTTTGTAACGAGTATGCCGTTCGGCGTGTTTTTTACGATACAGCCGGAAAAGCTCTCCGCTTTTTCTTTAAGGTACGGCAGACACATTGAGATCTCCGCCTTGCCGTGGTATATGGCTATCGCCTTTTCACGGCAGGTGTTGTATCCGCAGGAGCCGCAGTTCAGCTCGTCCTCGGGCTTCGTTTTGCCCATTTTGCCCAGGATTTCCTTTATCTCGTATTCGCTCGGCATAGTGCTTTTAAGCTCTATCGGCTCAAACATCTTGCGTATTTCCGTCTCGTCGGGCTGCTTTAAATCAAAATCCTCTTTGCCCGCGTATTTTGAAACGGCGGCGAAGTCTTTGATCGGCGACGGATGATATTTTTCCATTACGGGGCCGCCTACGCAGCTTCCCACGCACGCGGACATTTCAATAAAGCATTTATGTATATTGCCCGCTTCTATCTCTTTTAACGCCGCTATGCAGTTTTCCACGCCGTCTATCGCCATATACTGATATTCGGGGTTTCTCTTTGCAAAGGTCTTTAAGATGCCGCCCGTGGTCGGGAAAAGTCTCGCGCGGCTTTTTTCCGTATCGTCCATATCGGGTATAAGGGTTATGCTTTCGGCTTTGAGCCATTTCGTAAGCTCGTCGTACGTTAAGACCGCGTCGA
>CADBSB010000166.1 GCA_902797235.1 uncultured Ruminococcus sp.
ACGGGCGATACAACGTATACGGCGACATACACGTCGACTGTAAACGAATACACGGTAGAATTCGTAAACGACGACGATACGGTACTGCAGAGCGGCAAACTCGCTTACGGTCAGACGCCGGTCTATAACGGCGAAACACCGACAAAGGCGGGCAACGCGCAGTATACCCACACGTTCGCGGGTTGGGATAAAACCATAACCTCGGTAACGGGCAACGTAACGTATAAAGCAACTTATACGGACACGACGAACACGTACACCGTCAAATTCGTAAACTATGACGGCACGGAGCTGCAGATCGGCAGTGTTGCATACGGTCAGACGCCGGTCTACAACGGCGAGGTGCCGACAAAGACGGCTGACGCGCAGTACACCTACACGTTCAAGGGCTGGAAGCCTGAGATAAATCAGGTAACGGGTCACGCGACGTACACGGCGGAATATGATCAGACGCTGAATTCGTACGATGTGACGTTCCTCGTAAACGGCAAGACCGTGACGGTAATCGCAAATTACGGCTCAAGGATAGACGAGCCGGAAGCGCCGACTAAAGAGGGCTGCGATTTCATAGGCTGGTTCACGGATGAGGCCTGTACGGTCCCGGCGGACTTCACACAGCCGGTAACCGAAGCATTCACGCTCTACGCCAAATTCGAAGAATTCTTCTATTCGGTTGAGGGCGATACGACCTGGAGCGGCGACAGCGGAAACGATCTGTCGTTCAGCGTAAAGAGGAACAGAAGCGATGAAAACACGTTCGGCCTGTTCGAAGATATCATCTTCAACGGCCAGAGCGTAGGCACTGAGTATTACACAGCGGAACAGGGAAGTGTAAAGCTGACCGTCAAGAGCGAGCTGTTTGAAACGCTGCCGAACGGCGAATACGATCTTACGGTCAGATTTGCCGACGGCGAGGTCACGGCGAAGATAACGGTCGAACAGAAGACCGTAACGCCGCCGACAGGCGACGCAACGCCTACGGTCATTATAATGGCGTGCGCGCTTGCGATGATATCCGGTATCGCGATTTTCGCGGTAAACAACCGCAGAAGAAGATCAAACGGTTAAGATAATTTAAGACGTACAAAAGGCTGTCGCGTTTGCGGCAGCCTTTTCAGCGTCGTTTTAAGTTTTATGCCGGCGGAACGGCTATTCCCATGTGGAACAGATTTACAAGCAACAAAAGCGATAAACCGTAATAAACCATCGTCGCCACAAGGTCGTTCACCGTCGTTATCATCGGGCCGGACGCGACGGCGGGGTCGATGCCTATTTTGTGCAGAATCATCGGTATCGTCGTGCCTATAAGGCTCGCTATTATCATCGAAACGAACAGGGCGAACGCGATACAGCCGGAGATCGTGAAAGCGTACTTCATAAGCTCGGGGAAGGTCGAATACGTTACGGAGCTGCGTCTGAATATCATTATGAACGCGCCTACCACGACGAACGCCGCGGAGCCTAAGATCAGACCGTTGCACGCGCCGACGCGCACTTCCTTAAATATCAGCTTCGCCTTCTGCTTTGCGCCGATGCCCTCGTCCATTAAAACGCGTATCGTGACCGCAAGCGACTGCGTGCCGGTGTTTCCCGCCATATCGAATACCATTGACTGGAACGTCGCAAGTATAGGCAGAACAATCAAAACGCTTTGCTCGAATATGCCGATAGCCGACGAAACGATTAGCCCGAGGAAGAGAAGCGTTATGAGCCACGGTATCCTCTTTTTGATGCTTTCGTGTATCGGCTCGTTTAAATCTTCTTCCGCGGTAAGACCTGCCAGCTTTGCGTAGTCCTCGCTGAATTCTTCATCAACGACTTCAACTATGTCCTGCGCCGTGATGACGCCTATCAGCTTGCCGTCCTCCGTTAAGACCGGGAACGAATCCTCCGTGTATTCGCGGATACGCTCCAAACAGTCGGAAATTTTCTCGTGGTCGGTAACGTACGGGTACGAAGTACTGATCAGCGGCTCGAGCTTGTCCTGCACGCGCGCGCGGATCAGATCTTTCAGCGCTATCGCGCCGTAAAACCGCTCGTCCTCGTCCTCAACGTATATAGTTGAGATGTTGTCGTTTTCACCCGCCTGCTCGACAAGCGAGCTCATAGCCTGCTTTATCGTAAGATTGTTTTTGATCAGGATGAAGTTCGTCGTCATCTTGCTGCCTATTTCGTCCTCACCGTAGGAACGGATAAGCTGAATGTCCTGGCTCGATTCCTCATCCATCAAGCTGACTATCTTTTTCTCGGTCTCGTCGTCTATCTCGTCGAGTATGTCGATAGCGTCGTCGGAGTCCATGTTTTCAAGGACCTTAGCCGCCGTGCTGACGCCCATTTCTTCAATGTACTGCTCAACGTTTTCAACGTACGCGAATATTTCGGAGAACGCCTCGGCGCCGAGCACGTCGTACAAGCGCTTGCGCTCCTCCGGCTCCAACTGCTCAAACGCGCCGGCAACGTCGTTTTCGTGGTAGTTGCCGAGCTGTTCGCGCAGCTCCTCGTCCGATATGCCGGAGCGGATGATGCCGATTATCTCGCCGACGTAGTCCTGCTCGGAGGTGAAATCCACGTCATCCTCGGCGGGCTCCGCCGCCTCCGCTGTCTCTTTTGGCTCTGTTTCCTCTTTTATTTCTTCTTTTTCGTCTTTCTTTTCCTCGTCCATTTTTTACCTCCCAATGATCCGGCGGAAAATAAAAACCGCCGTTTTGAATTTAACGGGCGGTATAAAGGAAAAACGGACAAAAGGCTATGTGCGTGAAACCGCAGACAGCCGTATTACGTTTTCCGTTATACCGTTTGACCTACTTCGGGGTTTACCGTCGCAGTTATCCACAGTCTCACACTCCTTTTTCTTTTTTCTTAATTCTATCACAAAAAAACGGCTTTGTCAAGATTTGAAATATGAAATTTGAAAAAATAGGCGCGCGGGGTATAGGGGTTCCCCGCCGTGAACTTGTGAGCGGTGGGGGTTCACGTAGGGGGAGCGCCGAATGCGACATTCCGACGGGGTCGGAACGTGAAAAAAGCAGCCGGGTTTGATCGGTTGCTTTTTTATGCCTCAACAGATACGGGTAAGACCGCGAGGCTGGTGTTCGCCTCATCCGTCACGCTTTGCGTGCCACCTTCCCCAATGGGGGAAGGCTACTCCTTCCGTCTCGACGTACCGTCGAGCCACCTCCCTCAATGAGGGAGGCTTTTATTGTGCTTTCTTTCTGTAATACGGGATTATCCTCGCGGCGGCGTCGGAGATCTTGGCGTCGTTCATGAACGTTTCCATGTTGTAGATAACGAGGATGTGCGCAAGGTCGGGGTCTTCAAGATAGCTTGTGAAATCCTGATTGCTCGTGCGCAGATCGAGTATCACGAGGTCGAAATGGCGCGCTAAGAACGGGGAAATGCAGTTGCCGAAACTGTCTTTTATAAGTATGAGCTTCGGGCGGGGCTCGCCGTTTTTCGTTATGAGCGTTACGGCGTTGTTTCCGCCGTCACCCGTGTCGTCCGAGCCTATGAAAACGCTGTATTTATCGTTTATATCCCTGTATTTATCCTGATTGTAGAAGCCCTGAAGCACGGTCTTTTTATCGCCGTTTATTATCGTCGTCGTATAGTCCGTGTCGCCGTCGAATCTGAACAGCTCTATCGTGTCCGTACCGCCGAACGCGGCGCCGGCTTTTGCAAACGTTGTGCCGACGAACGACGTGGTGTACGTTTCACGCGTGAATGATTCTATGGGGTACGGCTCTATTCCGTAGGACTTCATTATCTCAACGTACGCGTAATACGCGCCGAGCGTGGTCCAGTGGTGGTCGGTCTTGTAATAAACGTATTCGCCGTTTTCAAAACGGGTTTTAAGCAGCTCCTTTATCTCAACGGCGGAGATCTGATCCTCGTTCACCTTATCGGAGTACGCTTTCCAGTACGTGTTTGCGTGCGTATCCTCATACGGGAACACGGCGGGGAGCTTTGATTTTGCAATATCGACCGTCCTGCCCGCCACCGCGGCGCGGAGATCGACGTTATCGGGCAGGCTCTGTTCAATGCCGTAGAGCATATGGACGTTATTTTGTATCGTCTTCGCGGCGTCCTCGTACGTTCTGTCTCTGAACGTGCCGTCCTCGTTCTGCGTGACGCCCGTCACGCTGTCCTTTTTGATAAGATAGCCGCCCGCGAAAACAACGTCGTTGTTCTCCTGCTTGAACATACCTATCTCGACCGCGGCTTTTATTACGCGGAGCTGATCGCGGAACGGGAACTGATCGGCGTAATAGTCGCCGATTTCATCGGAAAATACCTTGTAACTCGATCCGAGCTCGGCGATGTACGCCTTTTTCTCGTCCTCCGTCATCGTCATCAGTTTGAGGTCGCGTTTTAAGTCCTCGCCTACGCGCGAAAACGTCATTGACGGCGCCTGTTTCAGCGCGCGTTTTTCCGTTTCCGAATACGTTTTGTCCGGCAGAACGAAGAACATTATGCCGAAGAAGAGGATGAACGCGCAGAATGATGCGATTATCGCTATATCCGTCTTTTTCGTCTTTGTTTTCATTTCGAGCTGACGGTCAAGCAGTATCTCGGCTTCCGGTTTTTTTCTCGGCTTTTTCGCCGGTAATTCAACTCTTATATTATTGTTATCCATGATTTCCGTCTCCTTTCTAAAATCTGAAATAAAGGAACGGGTTGAAGCTGCTGTCCACCATGTACGCGGTGCAGACCGTCAAAAGGACTACGCAGCCGACCGGAACGAGAACGCGCCAAACCTTACCGAGCTTGAATTCGTTGAAATAGAGCTTGTAAAACAGCTTTTTGGGAAGCGGCGTGCAGGCGATAACGAGTATCGCGATAAACACGAGGTTACGCAGGATCATATACGCGTCCGCGGTGCTTGCAAAGCCGGAGGCGCCGACGCCGAACATATTTTTGAGGTATGCCCAGCCCTCACTCGTGTTCTCGAACACGAATATGAGCCAGCCGAAAAGCACGATAAGAAGCGTGTAGATATGGCGTATCGCCTTCGGTATCTTTTCAAGCCATTTGAGTAAGAAGCCCTTTTCCATCATGAGGATTATTCCGTAGAAAACGCCCCATAAGATGTAGTTCCAGTAGGCGCCGTGCCATATGCCCGTTAGCATCCATACGATGAACAGGTTTCTGTACGTTTTGAAAAGGGAACAGCGCGAGCCGCCGAGCGGGAAATACACGTTGTCGCGGAACCAGGTGGAAAGCGACATATGCCATCTGCGCCAGAAGTCCGTTATGGAATCGGCTATGTACGGG
>CADBSB010000167.1 GCA_902797235.1 uncultured Ruminococcus sp.
GCACACTCCGTTCGTTGACGGGTTGGTCCTTTCGCAATCAAAATCCACGAACCATGTCAGGTGGGGAACCAAGCAGCATTAAGAGGAGCCTTTGGTGTGTTGAGAGGGTGCCTGCTCCGAGGGCGGAATGCGGTCAACGCGGACGGTCGTCTGTTCGAGATTTCGGCGTATGGTCTTATTTTGCAGCTTTTGTCATATAAAGGAGCAAGCTTATGCATCAGGCGTTTTACAGAAAATACAGGCCGAAGGTCTTTTCGGACGTCATAGGACGCGACGCGATAACGTCGGTCCTGCGCGGTCAGGTAAAGACCGGCAAGGTCAGCCACGCCTATCTTTTCTGCGGTATGCGCGGCTCCGGTAAAACGACGTGCGCGAAAATACTCGCAAAAGCGGTCAACTGCTTATCGCCCGTAAACGGCGACCCATGCGGTGAATGCGAAGCGTGCCGCGCGATAGAATCCGGGCTTACTCTCGACATAGTCGAAATGGACGCGGCGTCGAACAACGGCGTAAACGAAGTACGCGACATGATAGAGCAGATAAACTACACGCCGTCCGAGCTTAGAATGCGCGTTTACATAATCGACGAGGTGCATATGCTTACCCCCGCGGCGTTCAACGCGCTTCTCAAAACGCTTGAGGAGCCGCCGTCGCACGTTATGTTCATTTTAGCTACGACGGAGGTGCACAAGCTCCCCGCGACGATAGTTTCGCGCTGTCAGCGGTACGATTTTGACAGGATACCTATGGACGACATAGTCACGCGCCTGCGCTACGTGGCGGACTGCGAGAAGATCGACTGCGACGACGACGCGCTGTACGTTATGGCAAAGCTCTCGTCCGGCGCTCTGCGCGACGCGCTCGGGTATCTCGAGCTCTGCGCGGCGTCAGGCAGGCGGCTCGACGAAAAAACGGTCTCTTCCCTGCTCGGCACGAGCAGCTACGACACTCTTATTTCGATAATCGACGCGATCTCATCCAAAAACATTGCGGAGACGTTCAGGCTTTTAGACGAGGCGTACGGTCACGTGAACGACATTTCCGTGCTCTGGTTCGAGCTTGTGTCCGTCTACCGCGACATACTCATAATGAAAGCGACCGGCTCACCGTCGTACACCGAGGCGACGCCGTCGCAGGCAGCGCGTTTATCTGCGGTCACGGGACGCTTCAACCGCGAAAAACTGATGTACGCGATAAGGACGCTGCAGGAAGCGATATATCTTATGCAGCGCTCTCCGTCGCAGAAGCGCGTTATCGCCGATATGTGCGCGGTAAAGCTCTGCGACGAACGGCTCGACAACAGCACCGAAGCGCTCGCGGCGCGCGTCTCAACGCTTGAAGACGAGATCGCCACGGCGGGCACGATCGAAAGACCTCGGAGCGCGCCGGCGCAGTATCATCCCGCGCCGGAACCTGTGAAAGCGCCGGATACCGAAATAAAAAAAGAAAAAGAAAAGCCGGAGGAGACTATGGCGAACAAGTCTCCCACGCTTACGGCGAGCAGGAAATTCGTGGACGTGTGCTCCAAGCTGAAAGCGCTTGACCCGTCGTCCGCGGCGTGGCTCTCCGCCGCGTCGGCGTACGAGGGAGACGACGGCACGTACCGCATATTCTTCACCTCCGATTTTTCGTACAACCTCGCAAAAAGCTGCAAGGACACGATAGACAAGGCGGTCATAGCCGTAACGGGCAGATATACGCACGGCAGCATAATCCTGATGAAAAAAGAAAACGGCGGAGACTACACGTTGATAGACGACGTGATAGACGCTTTGAATAACTGAAAGGACGAAAAAAATGAAAGCAAGATTACCTAAGGGAATAGGCGGCGGTCCGCAGAACATGAACGCCATGATACGCCAGGCGCAGAAGTTACAGGAAGATATGGACGCGCTTCAGGCTGACCTTGAAACGCGCGAATACGACGTATCCGCGGGCGGCGGCGCAGTCAAAGTCAAAATTAAGGGCAACCTTGAAATTCAGAATATAGAAATATCGCCGGAGATAGTCGATCCCGACGATATCGAAACGCTGTCCGACCTTCTCACCGCCGCGGTGAACGAGGCGATAAACAAGGTCACGACTACGAACGAGGAAGAAAAGAACAAGATCTCGTCACAGCTCAACATACCGGGTATGTTCTGATGTCGGAATACATTTTACCCGTAACGCGGCTCATCGAGTGCTTCAGAAGACTTCCCGGCGTCGGTTCCAAATCGGCGGCGAGGATGGCCTTCGGCGTTCTCGATATGGCGCCGGAGGACGCGGAGGAGTTCATAGACGCGATAAGATCGGCAAAGCAGGACGTCAAAAGATGCTCCGTCTGCTGCAATCTGTCGGATAATGACAAATGCGGCATCTGCTCCGATCCCGGCCGCGACGCCTCCATCATCTGCGTGGTCGAGGATTCACGCGCGGTGACGGCGCTCGAGCGCGCACACGAATACGGCGGAACGTACCACGTGCTGGGCGGCGTGATATCGCCGATGAACGGCATTACACCCGACAAGCTGAACGTAAAGCAGCTTATAGCGCGGCTCAACGGCGACGTGAAAGAGGTCATCATAGCCACGAACCCGAACATAGAGGGCGAGACGACGGCGGTGTACCTGTCAAAGCTGATACGTCCGCTCGGAGTTAAGGTCACAAGGCTCGCCTACGGCGTTCCCGTCGGCGCGGACCTTGAATTCGCCGACAGCGAAACGCTCGCGAGGGCGCTTGAGGGACGAAGAGAATTCTGATCATTGACGGCTCTGCCGTCAATTCATTTTTATAGTCAAAGGACAAAATATGAATTACGATATTTTACTGAAATTCGGCGAGATAACGCTCAAAGGCGCGAACAGAGCGTATTTTGAAAACACGCTTTTAAGACAGGTACGGTACAGGATAAAGCCTTTCGGCAGCTTCAACGTTTACAAATCCCAGAGCACGATATGCGTGGAGGGCAGGGACGAGGCGACCGATATGGACAAGGCTTACGAGGCGTGCAAAAAGATATTCGGAGTTATTTCCATGTGCCGCGCTTACGAGACCGAAAAGGATATCGAGGCGATCAAGAAAAAAGCCGCGGAGCTGGCGCCCGCGCTTTTATCCGGCGCGAAAACGTTCAAGGCGGACGCGAGAAGAGCCGACAAGAGCTTTCCCTACACCTCGCCCGAAATATCGGCGGAGGTCGGCTATGCGATATTAACCGTTTGCCCCGACGTCAAGGTGGACGTCCACGATCCGGACGTAGTCGTTCGTGTCGAGATACGCGACGAAAAGGCGTTCATCTCCGGCGCGCGCGAAAAGGGCGCGGGCGGTATGCCGGTGACGACGAACGGCAAGGCGCTTCTGCTTTTGTCGGGCGGTATAGATTCTCCCGTCGCGGGTCATATGATCTGCCGCCGCGGCGTCAAGCTTGAAGTGATACATTTTGAATCCTTCCCGTACACGAGCGAACGCGCGCTTGAAAAGGTGCGCGAGCTTGCAAAGCTATTGGCGGGCTACAACGGCGCGGTGTGCTTCCACACGGTCTCCGTCACGAAAATTCAGGAGGCGCTAAGCAAAAACTGCGACGAGGAGTATTTTACGCTTCTTCTGCGCCGTTTTATGATGAAGATAGCCGAGGCCGTCGCGCGCGAGCGCGAATGTAAGGCGATCGTCACGGGTGAGAGCGTCGGTCAGGTCGCCTCACAGACGATAGACGCGTTAAACGTCACGAACAGCGCGGTGAGCCTTCCCGTTTTCCGTCCGTGCATAGGGCTTGATAAAGAGGAGATAATACAGCGCGCAAGGCAGATAGGGACGTACGAAACGTCGGTTCTGCCGTTTGAGGACTGCTGCACGGTATTCACGCCGCGCCACCCGAAAACGAAGCCCGTGCTTGAAAACGTGCTGAAAGAGGAGGCGCGTATAGACTGCGAGGCGCTGATAAAAGAGGCTCTTGAAACGCGCAGGCAGGAATGGATCAAGGAGAACGGGTCCGATGACTAAACGAAAGATCGCCGGGTTCATCTGTCTCTTCATCGCCTTCATCCTCGTCGTTTTAGCGTTCGCCCTGCCGAATTACGAAAAGGCGGCGGATAAGCCGAAGGAGCCGGAATATAACGGCAAGGACGCGGTGATACTCGGATATGACAACTGGCTTTTCCGCGCGTACGGCAATAAATCAACGGAATTGGACGATTTCCGCGGCGCGAAGTACAATGACGGCGAGATAAACCGTGTGATTTCCGCCTTGACGGACCTGTCGGATAAGCTTGCGGAGCAAAGCTGCAAGACCTTATTCGTTTTCGTTCCGTCAAAAATGGCAGTTTACCGCGAAAAGCTGCCGAAAAACGTGGCGGACACGTATTCGGAGAGCAGAAAATACACTGCTCTCTTCTCCGCTCTGTCGAGCACCGGTCTTGACGTTTTAGACACGTTCCCCGTATTTGAGGCCGCGAAAAACGACGAGCAGCTATACGACACGGCGGCGGACACGGTAAACGACATGGGCGGGCTCCGCATAGCGGAAGCGGTCATGGCGCATTTAAACGAAAAATACAGAAAAGGCCAGACCGCGTACATAGTTCCGTCTCTTTCGGATTATACGGTTGAGACCTCGACCGACGACACGTACGCGCTCACGCGTGAATACAGAAACATAACGGGCGAAACGGTATCGAACGTCGTTGTCACGCTGAAAGAAAATTCAGTAGAATATAAAGACGCGGGCTACGATTACGAGGCGACGTACGCGACAAAGATCCCGTACGCCGACCGCGGGGCGGATCATTCCTATCCGTCGATGCTCGTGCTCGACACGGGAAACAGCACAGCCTGCCGTAAGTATTTTTCCGCCTTATCTTCCCTCTCCGTTTTCAGAACGGAGATCAACGCGGACGAAACGATAATAAAGCGCGCCGCGCCGAAATACGCGGTGATAATGATAAACGAAAACGAGCTTTCGGCGCTGCCCGTAAAATCCGATATTATACATAACGAAACGGATATATCCGCGGCGCCCGTGATCTCCGCGTCCGCTTATACCGATCCCGGTCACGTCGTCCTGTTCGGCGTGTGCGAGGAGCATACGACAGTGACTGTAAAGGGCGGCGAGCGCGACGTTTCCGTACGCGCGGAAAGCGGTGAATTCGTTATAGAGGTGCCGATACTTCAAGACGACGAATCATATATTTCCGTGTCGTGTCTTACGGACGGAAAATCGGAGAGCGAAGATGTAAGCCAAAAGGTGAAATATACCAAAATGCACGGCGACAAGGGCGTTATTATAGGCAAGGAGGGGCATTTACACTATTACGAAACGATAGGCGACTACACGGGCGAAACGCTCTTATCGGACGACGCCGTATCGGCTTACGTCGGTTATCTTTCCGCGAAAGCTGCGAGGATCCACGCGGTGTCGCCGAATACGAAAATAATATACATCGTACCGCCGAACCATCTGACGATATATCCCGAGACGGCGCCCGATAATCTGACAAAATGCGATAATTCGCGGCTGAAACAGCTTGTAAACGCGTTTAAGGACAACGAAGATATAGCGTTCCTCGATCTTACGACGCCGCTGCTCGAAGCGAAAAAGACGGCGCCTTACCGCTTATACAACAAGACGGACACGCACTGGAACGAGCTCGGCGCGTATTACGCTTACCGTGAGATAATGAATTACGTGGCAAAGGATTATCCCAAAGCCGCGCCCGAGCCGCCTGAAAGCTTCAACGTCTTCACCCGCCGTGTGGCGGGCGGAGACATGGCGAATTTCCTCGGGCTCGATCTGAACGTCGTTACGGAGGAGGGCGTTTACGTCCGCTCCAAAACCGGGCTGAAAAGCGGAATAAACAAGGATTATTCGATGAATTTCGCAAACGCCTGGTTCTCCGACTATCACGAATTCAACATAGGCGGCGAAGGGCTGCCGACGCTTCTGATGTATCGCGACAGCTTTTCAACGAATTTGATGTCGTTCTTAGCCGAAAAGTTCAGTCACAGCGTGTTCTACACAATGTGGGAGCGCCCCGACGACCTCGACGCCATAGCCGAAATGCAGCCGGACTACATAATCTACGAATTAGTCGAACGCAGCCTCGGCGGTCTGAGTTAAATCAAAAAACAGGTTGATACCCTCAACCTGTTTTTTGATTTCTTCATTAGGGCGTAGCCCGTCTTCATTAGCGAAGCGTCTTCATTAGGGCGAAGCCCGTCTTCATTAGGCGGCAACGCCGCCGTCTTCATTAGCGAAGCGTCTTCATTCCTTTCACGCCCACGACATGGTGCCCGGCTTCGGCGAGGACATGATAGCACGCTTTAAGAAGTACGCCGCTTTTTCAAGTCCCTCGTCGACCGACATCAAACTGTCCTCGTGCTCTATCGACATTACCTTGTCGTAGCCGCAGAGGCGGAGCGTGGAGACGATATCGCGCCAGTACTGCATATCGTGGCCGTAACCGACGGCGCGGAAGACCCACGCGCGGTTCAGCTCGTCGCTGTAATGCTTTGTATCAAGCACGCCTATCCTCGCCTTGTTGAACTCGTCAACGCGCGTGTCCTTGGCGTGGAAGTGCCAGATACAACCTTTTAAGCATTTTATCGCCTCGCATATATCCATTCCCTGCCAGATAAGGTGGGACGGGTCGAAGTTCGCGCCTATGCACTCGCCCACCGCGGCGCGGAGCTTCAGGAGCGTTTCCGTATTGTAAACGCAGAAGCCCGGGTGCATCTCAAACGCTATTTTCGTAACGCCGTGCTCGGCGCAGAACGCGGCGGTCTTTTTCCAGTACGGGATAAGAACCTCGTTCCACTGATAATCGAGGATATGTAAATAATCCTCGGGCCACGGGCACGTTACCCAGTTCGGATATTTCGCGCCGTCGTGATCGCCCGGGCAGCCGGAGAACGTGATAACGGTGTCAATGCCCATTTTCTCGGCCAACAGCACGGCGTCTTTAAAATCGTCGTCGTACATTTTAGCCGTGGCTTTGTCGGGATGGACGGGGTTGCCGTGGCAGGACAAAGCGGAGACCTCCATATCGTAGCTCTTTATAAGAGCGATGAATTCGCTGTAAGCCTTCTCGTCGTTAAGCAGCACCCGCGGGTCGCAGTGCGCCTTGCCGGGATAGCCGCCGCAGCCAAGCTCAATAGCCTCAACTCCGAGAGCCTTCAATTTCGGCAAAACCTCCGCGAGCGTCAGATTGCCGTATAAATTTGTAAGTACGCCTAATTTCATATGTTTCTCCTTTATTTTTATTTTGAAGCGGCGGGAGCAAGCCCCCGCCCTACGTGTCAATTGAAATATACGATATTTCCGGTGCGCGCCGACTCGTAAATGCCGCTCAGTATCTGCGATACCGCGTACGCCTGCTCGGGCAGAACGAACGGGGCTTTGTTGTTGACGACGGCGTCTATCCACGCTCTCGCCTCGCGCTCGGACGGATCGGCGCCCTTGTTGCCTTCATAGAAAGCGACGCCGCCGGCGGAAAGGTTGGGCTTCGTCACGTACTGGCGTCCGAGATGAACGCCGTTTATGCGCACGCCGTCAAGCATATCGCCGCCCGCCTTTGTGCCGCAGACCGTCGTTATCGCCTCGCGGCAGTCGATAAGATTCAGCGCCCACGAGGATTCAAGTATTATCGTCGCGCCGTTTTCCATAACGACGAAGCCGAAGGCGCAGTCCTCGGTCGTGAATTTATCAACATCCCAGTCGCCCCAGGCGTTGCCGGTGTTCCTGTCCTTGTTCAGCGCGTGATACGTGGTGCCGACGCAGTATTTGGGCTTGTAGTTGTCCATTATCCAGAGCGTCAGATCGAGCGCGTGCGTGCCGATGTCTATAAGCGGACCGCCGCCCTGCTCGTACTCGTTTATAAACACGCCCCAGGTGGGAACGGCGCGGCGGCGCAGAGCCGTGGCGCGCGCGAAATATATATCGCCGAACGTTCCGGCAAGCGCTTCCTGCTTCATGTAAAGCGCGTCGTCACGCTGTCTGTTCTGATAGCCAATCGTCAGCTTTTTGCCCGTGCGCTTTGCCGCGTCGAGCATTTTTTTCGCCTCGGTCGCGTTTATCGCCATCGGTTTTTCGCACATAACGTGCTTCCCCGCCTCGAGCGCGTCAACGGTGATGAAGCTGTGCGAGCGGTTCGGCGTGCAGACGTGGACTATATCTATGCTCTTGTCTTCAAGCAGCTGTCTGTAATCCGCGTAAACCTTAGAGCCGGGCGCGCCGTATTCCTTTGCGGCTTTTTCCGCGCGCTCGATTATAATGTCGCAGAACGCGACCATTTCCACGTTTTCGATCTTTTTGAGTGACGGCATATGCTTGTTGTTCGCGATGCCGCCGCAGCCTATTATGCCTATCCTCAGCTTGTCCTTTGCGGGAGCCTTTACTGCGCTTGTCTGTTCTTCCATAATGATTGCCATAATAAAAACCTCCGGTTTTTTGTATTGATTATATTTTACACTAAAACAACCGATTTTGCAAGTGGTTTTTTCAAAAAAAATGTGCGTTGACGCTTTATTTTTTGATTTTGATAATATTTTTCGTTTTTCGATAAATTATACTTGACAAATCATATTTATTATGCTATAATAAGAAAAACGGAGGTTCTTATATGAAAAAGCTTATTATAGTTTTATGCATTTGTCTTTTCCTCTGCGGGTGCGTCTTTCATTCCGAAAGCAATTACGTTCCCGAATACGTGCCGGACGGTTACGTTTCACATGAAAAATATCTTGAAAAGGACAGATGGATGGACGTTGTGGATTATTACGTTTATAAGTATGACGGTCTCCCCGTCTTTTCGGAGAATTTCAAACCGCTTAAAGCGGATGAAAACGGAAAAGCCGATTATATCGACAATGTAAAGCAAGCGGCAAAAGAGTTTATTGAATGGATGAAATCAGAAAAACGCGCATATCAGCTGAAATTCAGCCTTGACGATATAACGGAGGACGATTACGCGTATCTTTGCAGACACGAAAGCGAGCTTATCGAGTTGTACTGTTATGACACGGGAACAAATACGCTGCACTATATGTATTCAAAGTGGTAATATTATGATGAAAAGAATAATTGTTTTTATATGTTTATCGGCGGTTGTCCTCTCCTGTTTATGCGGGTGCGGGACGTCGGGCAGAGAGTATAAGGACGATATTGAATATAATCTGACCGAAAACGACGGTGCTCTGATAATTAAGGAATGGACTTTTCTGCAAGGCTCCGGCGCGGAGATTTATTATAAAATCGGTGATACGATGACGCTTCTCGGCAATACAACCGGCGCGGATAACGGATTCTGCCCGTTTGCCGAGGGGTCGTATGAGATAAAAGAGTACGGCGATTCCGTTTGCGTGTCCTGGTGTTTTCGTGCTTCCGATAACGATAGATCGCATTGGAAATCAAAAACGTTTGAATTTCCGGTTTGATATTGACCGTAGTGGTCGGCGCCCTCGACGACACGTTTAAACCGATATTACGCGGTATAGGCGTTCGCCTCATCCACCGCAAGCGGTCCCCCTTCTCCTACAGGAGAAGGTTTTTTAATACCGAAAATCTTTTGTTTTTATGTTGACAAAAAGGATAAAATTTGGTATAATAAACGTAATAACATCGAAAGGATCCATAACCTATGAAAAAACTTATTACGGGGCTGCTTTTGATATGTATGCTCTGCGCTGCGGCAGCGGTGATACCGTCGGCGGCGGGCTCGGCGAGCGCCGCGCCGGACGCGTACAAGGCGCTGCACGCGCTGACGTCATCACAGCAGACGACGGCCGAGAAGCTTATCGCGACCGGGTTGAAAAACGACACCGCGCCCGAGGTATCAAACGAGCCCGTTACAGCCGAGCATGAGGACAGCGGCATAACGCTGTGGTTCGATCACAGCTATTACAACACGCCCGCGGAGGAGATAACCTCGAACGGCAGGAATACGTATATGATAAGGCTCGCGAAGAACGAGACCGAGGGTTGTCACGTTCTCCTCGCGGCGGACAGGAATATCGATGATCTGACTATCAAGGTATCGAGCTTCAAGAACGCGGACGGCAAAAAACTCGACAAGGAAGTCTGCTATGGTTATTATTTCGACGACGTTGACGGAAAGACCGTCGCC